>JABMPI010000502.1 GCA_013203755.1 Bacteroidota bacterium | reverse complement strand
ACACGGGCACGAGCACCCGGAGGTTCGTTCATCTGACCAAATACCATCGCCAGTTTCGAGCTTTTCAATTTTTCCTTATCTACTTTAGATAAATCCCAACCACCATCTTCCATTGATTCTTTGAACTCTTCTCCATAATTAACAATATCGGCTTCAATCATTTCGCGTAAAAGGTCGTTTCCTTCGCGCGTGCGTTCTCCAACACCAGCAAAAACAGAAAGTCCGCTGTGTGCCAACGCAATGTTATTAATCAATTCCTGAATTAATACTGTTTTACCAACTCCGGCACCACCGAACAAACCAATTTTACCCCCTTTTGCGTAAGGCTCAATTAAATCAATTACTTTGATACCTGTAAAAAGCACTTCCGTTTCAGTTGTTAAGTCTTCGTATTTTGGTGGCTCGTTATGAATATTCAAACCCTCTTTGGGGAGTTGCTCCAAGCCGTCAATTGAGTCTCCAACTACATTCAACAATCTACCAAGAGCTGCTTCGCCTTTTGGCATAATAATCGGGCTGCCCAGTGAAACTACTTCCAATCCGCGTCGCAAGCCATCAGTGGCATCCATTGCTACACATCTAATCGTGTTTTCACCAACGTGTTGCTGGCATTCAATTATTAAATCTTCTTTCCCTTCGCGTGTTACAGCCAGTGCATCGTTAATTGCTGGAAGCTCGCCTCCCTCTTTTTCAAAACTAACGTCGACAACAGGTCCGATTATCTGAATAATTTTACCAATGTTTTGAGCCATATATATTTAGATTTTAATCAATTTATACAAAGATGAAATAAGTCCAGCAAATTTAGCATAGTTTTACATTTGTACAACGAATTTCAATGTTTTTTGAAACAGTTTAATTTCTTAATTCTCCCGTTTTAGTATCTGATTACCTAATACAAAAAGCGGTTGTAATTTGTTTTCGGCAATTGGAAGCTTTTGGAGGATTTGTGTCGATTTTTGGAAATAATAGTCGACTTTTTTCTGGGTCAATTCCTTAATATTTAGTTGAGTATAAATCTTTTTAACCGCCTTAATTTTATTTTCAGGAATAAACTCAGTTTTCTCTATCCAATTTAATAATTCATCTTTTACTTTAGGTGTGGCATTTTCCAGTGCATTTATTAAAAGGTAGGTTTTTTTGTTGGAAAGAATGTCTCCACCTATTCTTTTTCCAAATGTTTTTTGGTCGCCAAAAGAGTCCAACAAATCATCCTGTAATTGAAATGCAAGGCCTAAATTTATTCCATATTCATAAAGTAAATCGCCTGTTTCGCCACTTGCATTTGCCAGTAAAGCACCTGCTTTTAAACTGCAGGCCAAAAGTACGGCAGTTTTTAAGCGTATCATTTCCAGATATTCCAATTCAGTAACATCTAGTCGATTTTCAAAATCCATGTCGTATTGTTGTCCTTCGCAAACTTCAATAGCTGTTTTCGAAAAAAGGTCGATTACATCAACCAGCTGACTGGTTTTACTTTCAAGCAAAAATTTATAGGCCAAAAATGCCATTGCATCACCCGAAAGAATAGCGCTGTTTTCGTCAAATTTTTCATGAACTGTGGGCTGATTTCTACGCACTTCAGCTTTGTCCATAATATCGTCGTGAAGCAGGGTGAAATTGTGGAAAACTTCGATTGCAATTGCAGAAGGAATGGCTTTTTCTATCTCGTTAGAAAACAGGTTGTAGCTTAACAACAAAAGTATCGGTCTTAATCTTTTCCCTCCAATTTCCAGCGAATATTTAATAGGGGCATATAAATCTGCCGGATTTATTCCCTTTAATTCTTCGGCTCTGTTTTTGATTTCAGTATTAACAATCTTTTGTAGCTCTTCAACTGAATACATTTTATTTCTTTTTATTTTTTGAATAGAAAATTTCCAGATCTTCCAGTTCAATATCTTCCTCTTCGTCGTAAATATGTAGCAGGGGTTCTTTAAATGATTTGGTAGTAGTTAATCTGTCGAGACCCAGCAATAACGAGGGTAGTAGTATTAGATTTGAAGTTACAGCCACCAACAAGGTTAACGACACCAAAACTCCCATTGCTTGTGTTCCGCCAAAACTTGAAAGGGTAAAAATTCCGAATCCAAAAAACAGAACAACCGAAGTATATAACATACTTACCCCGGTTTCTTTTAAGGCAAGCACTACCGATTTTTTAATATCCCAATTTGTAGCATTTAATTCCTGCCGGTATTTGGCAAGAAAATGAATGGTATTGTCAACCGAAATACCAAATGCGATACTAAATACTAAAATGGTTGAAGCCTTTATAGGAATGTCGGCAAAACCCATAATTGCCGCTGTAAAAACAAGCGGGATTACGTTGGGAGTAAGCGACATAATTACCATCCTCCACGATGAAAACATAAGCGCCATAAAACCAGCAATAAGTACAATCGCCAATGCCAGACTTATAAATAAATTTTTCAGTAAATATTGAGTTCCTTTAAATGCAATAATACTCGTACCTGTTATGGTTACATCGTATTTTTCCGGTGTAAAAATTGAGTCGATGTGTGTGTTGAAACCAGCGTATAGCTCTTCCATTCGTTTTGTACCCACATCTTTTATCCGAATACTTACGCGTGTGGTTTGACGGGTGCTATCTACAAACGAGTGTAATAACTCCGTGTTTTCTTCTCCGGTAGAGGCGTATTGTAAAATAAAATTTTTCTCGCGATTATTTGGTAAACTATAGTATTTTTCTTGCCCATTGTAAAAAGCTTGTTTCGAAAATTTCAATAAATTTAAAAGCGAAGTTGCTGGCGAAAGTTCAGAGTAATTAGCCAGTTTTTTTTCCAGTTGGTCAATTTTATTGAAGGTTGTAATTTGCATTGCCCCGCCCCGTTGTTTCGTGTCAATCATTATCTCAAGCGGCATCACCCCATTGAAGTTTTTTTCGAAGAATTTTAAATCAATATAAACCGGATCTGTTTCAGGAATATCGTCAACCACGAGTCCTGAACTTTTCATTAATGTTATGCCATAAATACCAACACCCAAAATAGCAATTGTAATAATGTAAACTGCTTTCCTATTGTGCTGAGTAATTTTCATTAACTGTTCAATAACTCTGGAAATAAATGAACTCTCTAAATGCCGAACGTGCTTTGACGATGGCGGTTCGATGAAACTAAAAATTATGGGTATCAACAACAGCGAAAGAAAAAACAGTCCTAAAATATTTAGTGAGGCAACAATTCCGAATTGTTTGAGAATATCGCTTTTTACAATTATAAATGTTGCAAAACCCGATGCTGTAGTTAAATTGGTTAGAAATGTGGCATTCCCAATTTTAATTATCACCCGTTGAAGTGCCTTTATTTTATTTCCATGGCTTACGTATTCATGATGAAATTTATTCAACATGTAAATGCTGTTGGGTATTCCTATTACTATAAGCAATGGCGGAATCATGCCCGACAAAATCGTAATTTTATATCCAAACAGATGCAACATTCCCATGGACCAAACCACACCAATCAACACAATTAGTACAGGAAAAAATACAGCTTTAAACGAGCGGAAAAATATAAACAAAACAACAATGCAAATGAATAGAGCCAGCGCACTAAATAAGTATAATTCGTTTCTTATTTTAATGGAATTAACCACGCGGATATATGGAAGTCCAGAGTAATGTAATTTTGTATTTTGTTCTTTTTCAAATTGCTGACACAATTGCTGAATAGACAAAACCATTTGCTCTCGCTCCTTGGTTTTCATCTTGTCTTTATTTACCGTTATGGCAAGTAAATAACAATCGGCCTCCTCGTTGTAAACCAAACCTTTATAAAAAGGTAAACTTTTAAATTTTTCAGCATAAGTATTTAACTCCTCCTGAGATGCAATGGTTTCAGGAAAAATCTGTTCAACTTCAAATTGCTTCTTTGTCGAATTTTTACGAAGGTTATACGTATTCGAAACCGACAGTAAATTTTCAACCCCTTCAACTTGGGTTAAAGTATCGCACAACTCTCCCCACTTTTGAAATTTTTCTAGTTTGAAAAAATCGGGGTCTTGAATACCTATTATTATCAGATTACCCTCTTCTCCAAAAATTTCAACAAATTTCTGATAATCTTTATACGCCTGATCTTTTTTAGGAATTAAAGAAGCATACGAATACGACATCTCTACTCGCTTTGCATGATAGCCAAAGAAAATAGTAATCGCGGTTAAAATAGTGAGTAGTAATATCTTATTCCGAAGGATTAATCCGGAGATCCGAATCCACATAAAATCAAATCTTAATAATCGCACGAAAGTAAGATATTTTATCGGATAATAAAAAGAGAACAGGCCGTTAATGCCGCATTCTTAACACCGTAAATGCATAGAGAATTCTTATTTATTTGTGACTGCTATTAAATGGTTTGAGGTTCTAAAAAACAGATAATTTTCTGCAATAGCAGGCGTCGACATACAAACTTCATCCAAATTATTTTGTTGAAGGAGTTTATAATCTGCACCGGCTAGAACAGAATAGACAACACCATTATTATCGGTTATATAAATAATTCCATCTGCTGCAACGGGCGAGGATGTATAACTGTTGCCAAAACCTACTTTTTCGGAATATATCTCTTCGCCAGTTAAAGCATTGTAACACGTTAGTTTACCATTCCAGCCAGCATTGTACAAATAATTTCCATAAATCAGCATGGTTCCCATGTACGAGCCTCCACGTAATTTAGCCCACTTAACGTAATCGTTTGAAGTTTCTCCTTCGGCAAGAGTTAAATTTCCCGATGCATTTTTCTGAACTGCTAAAATGGGAGATATTTTTCCGTGTGCACTGTTGAAATAAACAAACTCGTCCCCAATAATTGGTGTAGGAATTGGAATATCTCCACCACCCGACATATTCCAAACCTCTTCGCCGGTTTCAAAATTATAACCGCCACGGTGTTTAAATCCGTTTACTGCAATTCTTACTTTTTCGCCTTCAAAATATATATTTGGTGTACACCAGCCTGGGTATTCATCGCGGGTGGTTTTCCAAAGTTCTTTGCCGGTTTTAATATCGTAAGCTGCCAAAAACGAATTCTCCATAACATCGCATTGAATAATAACCACATTTTCGTGAATAAGTGGTGAACTGGAAAACTCCCACTCTGCTGATTCAACCAAAAAGAAAACGGAACGAAGTACTCCAAAATCTTTCGACCATTGTAATTCGCCTTTTAAGTTGTAACAATGTAATCCTTCGGAACCAAAAAAAGCAACAACAAATTCACCGTTTGTTGCCGGAGTACAATTAGCATGCGACGACATTGGATGACGTTTCTGTTTGGGAACGCCAGTGTGAGATGTTTGCTCCCAATTAATTTTACCCGTTGTTTTATCGATGCAGTACAAATTCCAATCGTGAACCGATGAATCCTGAACCGAACCAATTGAACCATAAATTCCGGTTTTAATATCTCCTTTGTCCAATTGCCCAACTGCACTAGTCACAAAAATATTCTCGCCCCAAACCACCGGGCACGAATGTCCCATCCCAGGAATCTCGGTTTTCCAGGCTATGTTTTCACCACTTTTAGCATCCCATTTTTCGGGTAGGTTAGCTTGGTCTAAAACTCCGCTGGCATAATTACCCCGATACATAAACCACTGTCGATCAGGATCAATTCTTTGTCCATAACTTGAAAGAAATAAAAAGGTGAAGGATAGAATTAACAGGAAACTTAATTTAGACATTTCAGTAGTTTTTGATTTGATGCCAAAATAGTGAATATTTTTCACATTAATTTTAAGTGAAAGGGTTCAATATTTTTCACTTTTTTGATTAATCATGGGAACAAACCTCACTGGCAAAACTTTTTCTTCTCTAATTTTCCCATTTTTCTTTTTTAGCAAAACCAAGTGCTGAACCGTATTTTCTCCAACCGGAATCATCATTCTCCCATTTTCAGCAAGCTGCTCTTTTAACGGTTTTGGTACATGGGTTGGGGAACAGGTTACAATTATCGCATCAAATGGCGAATGTTCTTTCCATCCTTTGTAACCGTCGCCAATCTTGCTTTTTATGTTTTTATATCCGAGGCTTTCAAAAATAGTATTCGCCCGCTTCCCTAACGAATCAAAAATTTCAATGGTGAAAACAGAATCGCATATCTCGGACAGAACCGCTGCCTGATAACCTGAGCCAGTTCCAATTTCAAGTACTTTGTCAGAGGATTTTAAGTGGAGTGCATCGGTCATAAATGCAACAATGTAGGGTTGAGAAATGGTCTGTCCATCGGTAATTGGAAGCGGTGAATCGTTATATGCATAAGAAATATATTCTGGCAAAACAAAGCGGTGGCGGGGAACTTTTTTCATGGCATCTAAAACCTTATCACTAGTTATTCCACGAGATTGAATTTGGGTTCTAACCATGTTATCGCGCAATTCCGTAAATATTGCAGCTTCTTGTGATGTTACTGTTCCGCAGTGTACAACAACAAAAAGAATAATGAGAAGGCGATACTTTAAAAACCAGATAATATTACATTTATAAACCATGGCTACCATTATAAACGAGTATTGTAGATTATTGGTTTCTTTTAAAAGATTCTAATCAACCTAACAATACGAAAATCCTTTTTTATTTTACCCATAAAAACTGTAAACACTTAAACGCAATATCGAATCAATAAAAATCGCATGAAACGTGATTGTGCGAATTGGAATTTGCATAGAAATTTCTTCTCAATTAGGTCTGTAATATATCAACCTAATTGCAGCTGTTTTTGTACAAAACAGGGCTTTAAATATTCTCTGCAACCAGATCTAAATCAATTGCAACATAATTTAAACCTCATCTAAAAATTCAAAAGTTTTTGCAACATGGTTTTTGGCATGCCTCGTACCAATGGGGTAGCTTTATTATATAATTTTTTGATTGTTAAACTTAATTTTTAAGATTATGAAAAACTTTAAAACATTTGGAATTGCATTTATTGCACTTTTTATGGCTTTTGCTTGCGAAAAATCAGCAGAAAATATCGATCAGTATCTTTCTGATGATGAGCTAAAAAGTTCTAAATTCGGATCATCTGGAGACAAAATGATTACTGTCCCATTTAAATCACATTTTTATACGGAACCAGCAGAAGTGGTGCCTGATCTTGATTGTGGTATTGGCTTTGTAAGAAATACCCAGGTGGGTGGAGGAGAGGCTACGCATCTTGGGGAATTTACCACGACAATGGTTTTTTGCATGGATACGACAAAGGGGTTGCAAGGATTTTGGCCGTATTCTTTCAAGGAAATTGGATCATTTGTTGCTGCCAATGGAGATGAATTAAACTTTGAGATAGTGTCTGGTACGGTTTGGGCTTATTCTCCCGGAGATAATCCATCCTACATAGCATATTTTGATGATGAATTTACATTTATCAGTGGTACCGGCAGATTTGAAGACGCTACAGGTGGAGGCCATACAAATAGCTTCACAAATTTCGTTCATACAGATCATAACTGGACCGGGACACTTACGCTCCCAAAAGGACCAAAATAAATTAATATTACAATCCTGTAATTTGTGAAATTAAACATTTAATATTTTCAGTTAGCAACCTTTCTTATGTGCATGCTGGCAAAATGCCGGTATGCACATAGAATTTTCATATAATTAGTTCAATAAATGGAGAAACTTTCATCTGGACAGAGATTAAACTCTACATCAAATAATCTCAAACAATATAGTATGCAATTTTAACAAATTTAAAATCATACCTACTAATCACCAATGCTTGCTGGCTAAACTGCCAGCAAGCATTTTCTTTCATAAACAACCACTGATTCGATATAAAATATTTTGTAAGTAACTCATCTTGTCAAGATTATACTACCGCTCTTTACACCTATGTAAGAATAAGATATCTTAGTATTTTTTTTGAAAAATGCGTGATAAGCATAAAGGAATATCAAAATATTGCCTAATTTGGCTTTATTCTTATTTAACTTAACAGATATTTCCCATGAATAAAGAGGTTTCCATGGACGATTTATTTTTAAATAAGGTGTACGAAGCGATTGATAAAAACCTGGAAAACGAAAATTTCGGAGTGGAAGAATTGGCTCTTGAAATTGGGATTAGCAGATCGCAACTGCACCGTAAGTTTAAAATTTTAACCGGGCAAACTACCAGTCAAACGATTAAGGAGTTCAGGCTGAAGAGAGCCATGGAAATGCTTCAGAATAACGTGGCCACTTCCAGTGAAATTTCTTACAAGGTTGGTTTTGGCAGTCCATCCTATTTCAATACCTGTTTCCATGAGTACTTTGGATATTCACCGGGTAAAGTTAAATTCAAAAAACCTGCCGGTAAAAAGCGAAACACGTTGTTCTCCAAAAAGCCCTTAATAATCTCTCTTGTTGTGTTGGCACTGGTTGCTTTGTTTTATTTTTCAAGTTGGCTTGCAGGGCAAACTTCCGCTAAAGACGAGAAACCATTGATTGTTGATAAATCGATTGCGGTGTTGCCTTTTAGGAATTTAAGTGATGAGAAAGAGAATCAATACTTTGCTGATGGGCAGATGGAAGCGATCCTGAATCATTTGACAAGGATTGCAGAACTCAGGGTAATTTCCGGAACCACAATGATGGGTTATAGTGGAACTTCAAAGAGTTCGCCCGAAATCGCTCGAGAATTGGGTGTAAAATATGTACTGAAGGGAAGCGTACAGAAGGCCGGGCAGAAAGTCAGAATTATTGCACAGTTGATTGAAGCAGAACCAGATAAAAATTTATGGTCTAAAAATTATGATAGAGATCTTACGGACATTTTTGCCATTCAGACAGAAATTGCTAAAAGTATTGCAGAGGAATTAAGAGTGACCATATCACCCAAGGCGCAAACAAGAATTGAGTCTGTTCCTACCTCAAGCCTGAGCGCTTATGATTTCTATTTGAAAGGAATGGAATACCACTCTAGAAGTTTGCAGACAGAAGATTTTCAATACGCAATTAAAATGTTTAAGCGGGCAGTTGAAATAGACCCAAACTTCACATTGGCCTGGCTCGGACTTGCCTCCGTCTCTAGTAGCAATTATTGGTTTAATTATGAAGGGAGCGAAAAGCACTTGCTAATAATTCAAGAATATCTTGACAAAGCAATAGCTCTTGATCCAGAATTGTTGGAAGTTCAACTTGAGGCTGGAATCCACTATTATCGTAGCAAATTGAATTATCCAAAAGCGCTTCAAATAATGGAAAAGTTGAAATCCGATTATCCTAATAATTATCAAGTGCATGCCTGGACAGGCTTTATATATCGAAGAATGGGGCAATTTGAAATGTTTCTTGAATACATGAACAAAGTCATTTCATTTAATCCAGCCGACTGGCAAAACTGGTTCGCTACCGGGGAGACTTTAATAATGCTTAGGAGATACACAGAAGCAGAGGATTATTTGAAAACAGCTATTGAACTAAATCCATCCGCGGCTAACAATTACATTTTTTTAGTGCTGTTGTATTTAAATACCGGAGAAGTGGATAAAGCCAGAACGTTGCTGGAAAGTAATCAGAATATTAATGACCCGGGGATGTATATAACCAGATGCAGTGTAGAGTTAATTGAAGGAAACTACCAAAAAGCCATCAGTATCATTGAATCTTCTCCGCATAATTTAACAATTACTCATGAGGTCTATAAGCCAAAATCATTGCAATTAGGGCTTATTTATTATTTGATGTCCAACACGGAATTGGCAAATACCTATTTCCTGAAGGCCAAACAGATTTTAGAAGAAAAACAGAGCGAATTTCAGAATGATTCCCGTATTTATAGTTCGTTAGGTATAGTTTACGCAGGGCTAGGGATGAATGAAGAAGCAATGAGAGCCAATAATAAGGCTATGTCTATCATGAATACCTCTATTGATGCCCTTAGAGGAATACACCGGGAGTTGGATATGGCCAAAATCCTTCTGATGATAGGAGATTCTGATGAAGCTATAGCCAAACTGGAGTTCCTGCTTCAGCAGTATAGTTTCATATCAGTTGAGCTGCTAAAAATAGATCCGTTCTGGGATCCATTACGGGATATCGATGCCTTTAAAGCATTGATTGAAAACCCGAAGTACCAAATCAATCCGACTGACAATAACAATGGAAAAAATTGAAAAGGTCATTAAAGCCTTTTCGGGCAATGCAAAAGTATTAATTGATGGCGCACCGGTAAATACCGATTTTTGCGAAAAAAATGGTGCTGGCTGTTATTCTCCGAATCCACAAGGTGCAGTGGCTTATTTGAATAGCGTGGTTAAAAAAATATTCCCGATTTCAATTATTAGGATTAATAAAACTAAAAAGGATTCCAAAGTCAAATGACAAATGGAATCCTTTTTTATTTTTCTATTTTCGCAGTAAGAAATAAAATTATAACGAATGAAACAACTAATTGCCATTTTCGCCTTTATTTTCATTTTAAGTTCCTGTGAAAAGAAATCTACAATCTCTTCAGAAACTTTTAACCCTGAATGGAATGAATCGTTCCCTGGAGTTTGGAAAGCAACAATAAATCAACCCGAAGAATTCAATCTGCTTTCGGTGGCAAACAAAGCACCACGAAGCGAAACCTTAAATAAAAAAGCAAAACAAGATTTTCCAATTTCAACCGATGAAATAAAAACCTTTACAAAAAATGGTAAAACCTACCTGCGCTTTCCGTTAGAAATAGAAGAGCAGATTTATGGTTTTGGATTGAACTTTAAAACCGTGCAGCAACGCGGGCGAATTATGCGTTTACACATGGATCATTATGGCGGAAAAGATGATGGACGGACACATGCACCAGTTCCGTTTTATGTTTCGTCGAAAGGTTACGGTGTTTTAATAAATGCCGCGCGTTATATCGATGTTTATGTGGGAACCGGCGTTCGCCATGACAGTAAAAATCCGGCAACTGTTTACGACAGAAATGCACGGGATGGCTGGAGTGCACAACCTTATTCTGATAATCTGGAAGTTATAATTCCTGCCGATGGAGTTGAACTAATTCTTTTTGCAGGGGAAACTATGCTGGATGTGGTTCAACGATTTAATTTGTACTGCGGTGGCGGCGTACTTCCTCCAAAATGGGGTCTGGGTTTTTGGCATCGCACACCCACACTTTTTAATACCGAAGATATTCAAACGGAAGTGAGTGGATTTAAAGAAAAAAACTTTCCGCTTGATGTAATTGGGCTGGAACCCGGCTGGCACAGCAAATCGTATCCTTGCACTTTTGAGTGGGACAAAAGTCGTTTTCCTAATCCCAAGGAATTTGCCAAACAGATTAATTCGCAGGGCGTTAAGCTTAATCTTTGGATGAACCCCTATCTTTCTCCTGAAGGAATTCTTTATGATAAAATGTTGCCGTACTCCGGTTCGCACACCGTTTGGAACGGAATTGTACCTGATTATACAATGGCGGAACCACGCAAAATTATGCAGGATCACATGAAAAAATACCAGTTGGAGTATGGCATGAGTGGCTATAAAATGGATGAGGTGGATGGCTACGACCGTTGGTTGTGGCCCGATGTTGCTTCGTTTCCGTCGGGGCTGGACGGAGAGCAAATGCGACAAACTTATGGCACACAAATGATGACGTTAACCGATGAAATTTACCGCGAAAAAAACGAACGTACCTACGGATTAATTCGAGCTGCCAATGCAGGTTCGGTTTCGTATCCCTACGTAATTTATAACGACTATTACAACCACAAAGATTTTATTACTGCGTTAATAAACTCAGGATTTAGCGGATTGCTTTGGACTCCGGAAGTGCGTGCGAGTCGCTCGGAAGAGGAGTGGTTGCGTCGCATGCAAACTACCTGTTTTTCGCCAATGGCAATGATAAATGCCTGGGCAGACGGAACAAAACCATGGTCGTTTACTACCGTTTACGAGCAGTGCCAGGAAGTTGCGTTTTTACGTATGCAAATGTTGCCTTACCTCTATTCTACTTTTGCCGATTACCATTTTAACGGAACCCCACCTTTTCGCGGGATGAACCTTGAACCCGGATTTGAGGTCGACACAAAAGTGGAACAAACAAAATTAGATGCCACAAAAAATCCTTACGCCGAAGCAGTAAAAAGTGAAGTAAAAGACCAATATATGATGGGTGAGTTTTTAATGGTTGCCCCACTGTTTAATATGGATGAAGGACGAAAAGTTATTCTTCCAAAAGGAAAATGGTACGACTTTTACACCGGAGAATATGTTGGAAATGGCGAAATCATTCAAGTTGAAAATGGTTTTGAAAAATTACCTCTTTTTGTAAAAGATGGAGGAATTATTCCAATGATGCCAAAAATAAGACAAACCTCGGAATGGGTGGAAAATACACCACTCGAAATTCGTGTTTATGGAAAAACAGATGGAAAATTTGTATTGTATGACGACGATGGAAAAACTTTCAATTTCGAAAAAGGGGAATACACTACAAAAATGCTAAAAGTTGAAAATGGCAAAGGGATTATTGAAGATTTGCATAATTCTGCGGGTTGGATTTATGGAGAGATTTCGTGGAAGTTTATGAGTGAAGAATAGTAAGTCTGTTGCTAGAGAACCGCTCCTTCTATAATTAAAATAGAGGGAACGGTTCTTTCAGAAAATCATTACCTTTCAGTAAAATTGAGTTGTATGAAGAATGTTCTACACATTAAAAACATGGTTTGTAATCGCTGCATAAAAGTAGTTGCAGAGGAATTAACAAATTTAGGTCTGAACATTGAAAACATAGAACTTGGTAAAGTCGAAATTGCAAATCTACCCGAAACTATCACTATTGAAAAAATCGATACCGTTCTTAAAGAAAACGGGTTTGAATTGATCGACGATAAAAAAAGCCGGATAATTGGTCAAATAAAAACCATTATTATTGAATTGGTCCATCACAAAAGAGAAAAAGCCGGGCACCTTAATATTTCCGATTTTATTTCGACAGAAATTGGTTACGACTATTCCTATTTAAGCAACCTGTTTTCGTCTGTGGAAGGTACAACCATAGAAAAATATATTATAAACCAGAAAATTGAAAAGGTAAAAGAGCTTTTGGTTTACGACGAACTTTCACTAAATGAAATAGTCTGGAAAATGGGTTACAGCAGTGTACAACATCTCTCAAACCAATTCAAAAAAACAACTGGTTTATCGCCTTCTCATTTCAAAAAAATAAAAGAAAACAGGCGTAAACCACTCGACAAAATATAATTCCCAAAAACAATATAACTCTTTTCGAAAATTGTATAACAACTCTTTTTTTATTGATTCCGATATTTGTACTGTATTATAAAACAGTTTATTATGGAAACAATAATTTTAAAAACGGACTTGCATTGCAATAATTGTGTGAGTAAAGTTGAACCTCTTTTAAATGCAGAAAAGTCAATTCAGAAATATAGTTTTAATCTTGAACACCCGGATAATTTGGTAACGATTGAATCTGATAATTTGAATTTGAAGTTTATTGTTTCGTTATTCAATAAAGCTGGTTACCAAGCCGAAGAACATTTGAATGAAAGAGTTTTTCAAATCCCTGAATTAGAAGAGAAGAAAAATAACTTTTGGCAAAATATTCATAATTGGAAAAGAGCCTCGTTTAATACCTTAAATTGCTTAATAGGTTGCTCCGTTGGAGATTTTGCAATGATTATTTTTCTTCAGGCTTACTATCCTGAAACATCAATGGCACTTCAAATGGTACTGGCAACCCTAGCAGGTTTAATAACTTCCATAATCCTTGAAACAATTATTCTGAGAACACGCGAAAAATTCAATTGGCCACTTGCCATAAAAACAGCTTTTTCAATGTCGTTTATATCGATGGTTGGAATGGAAATAGCCATGAACACCACCGATTTTATGATAACTGGAGGTAGTGCCGCTTTCAATTCTGCGTCTTATTGGCTGGCTCTAATACCTGCAATGCTTGCTGGGTTTTTATTGCCTTTGCCTTACAATTATTACAAATTGGAAAAACATGGGAAAGCTTGCCATTAAACCGTTTTTACAAAATCATATAACTCTATTCCAAAATTTTATAAAACTTTTTCAATAAAAAAACGTTTCTTTGTTAGACGAAAAAAATAAAATGTTTAAAAAAGCAAGTCATATTATTCTTTCGCTCTTGTTGTTAACTACAACAATAGGTGTTGCTATTTCTAAACATTACTGTGGTGGAAATCTTATTTCAACATCATTTTTCACAGAAGCTAAATCATGTTGTGATTCGGACGATTGCTGTAAAAATGAATCTGAAGTTTTTCAGTTGGATGAAGATTTTTCGCCAATTTCAATTACTGAGATTCCGGTAACAGTTGAACTTGATTTATTCAGTTTTGCAATGCTAATTCTTGATGAAGAAATAGTATCGACAGAACAGAAACAGGAATTTATTGTATCTGATTTACCGCCGCCACCCAAAATTCAAACTGCCTTGTCGCAGCGGCAGACCTACCTTTTATAATTTTTTGATTAACCCTTTTCTGTTTGTTCAGAATAGGGGATTGCTTTAATTCAAAAGCACTAAATTTGCTGTGGACTATTTCTGTCAGCAAATAAAAATTAATCAATAATAAATCATAACTTTCAAGGATATGTTAAACAAAATTATCCGTTTTTTTCTTGAAAATAAACTGGTTACCTTTTTAGTACTAATTATTTTCATAAGCTGGGGGATAATAAATTCTCCATTTGGTTGGGATACCGGAATCCTGCCATCAGATCCCGTTCCGGTAGATGCTATTCCTGATATTGGGGAAAATCAACAAATCGTTTACACGGAATGGCCGGGAAGGTCGCCACAAGATATCGAAGACCAGATATCTTATCCATTAACCACTTCACTTTTGGGAATTCCGGGGGTTAAAACTATTCGCAGTAATTCCATTTTCGGAGTATCCAGCATTTACCTCATTTTTGATGAAGATGTGGAATTCTATTGGAGTAGAACCCGTATTTTAGAGAAGTTAAATTCCTTACCGGCAGGAACACTTCCTGCAGAAGTTTCTCCTGCTTTAGGGCCAGATGCAACTGCTCTCGGACAAGTCTATTGGTACACTCTCGAAGGCAGGGACAAAGATGGTAATCCAGCAGGAGGTTGGGACCCTCATGAACTGAGAACCATTCAGGATTTTTATGTGCGATATTCACTAACATCCGCAAAGGGAGTTGCTGAAGTCGCTTCCATTGGTGGGTTTGTAAAGGAATACCAAATCGATATTGACCCTAATGCAATGAAAGCCCATGGCGTAAATATTTTGCAAATAATGGCAGCTGTAAAAAACAGCAATCTGGACATCGGCGCGCGAACCATTGAATTTAACCGGGTTGAATATTTGATACGCGCCCGGGGATACATTAAAACATTGGAAGACCTTGAAAAAAGCGTAGTTGCTGTGCGAAATAATGTGCCCATCCGATTAAAAGATGTTGCCAAAGTTAACTTTGGCCCAGCTACACGCCGTGGTGGTTTGGATAAAAGCGGCGCTGAAGCAGTTGGAGGTGTTGTGGTTGCCCGTTATGGAGCAAACCCATTGGAGGCAATAGATAATGTAAAAGCAAAAATTGCTGAAATAGAGCCCGGATTACCTTCCAAAACACTCGCTGATGGCACGGTTTCGAAAGTAACAATCGTTCCTTTTTACGACCGCACCGGTTTAATTAAAGAAACATTGGGAACTTTGGAAGAAGCCATTAGTCTGGAATTGTTAATCAGTATTCTGGTAGTAATTGTTTTGGTGCTTAATTTAAGAGCCTCCTTTCTTATCTCCAGTTTATTGCCGATTGGGGTTTTAATCACTTTTATTACCATGCGCCGCTTTAATGTCGATGCCAATATTGTTGCACTGTCAGGAATTGCAATTGCAATTGGAGTGATGGTAGATGTGGGTGTGGTTTTTACCGAAAATATTATCCGGCATATCGAAATGGTTGAAAATGTTGGCGCGCGCGGGAAACGTTTGCTTAATGTTGTGTATGAAGCCACTACCGAGGTGGCTGGAGCTGTAATAACAGCACTGTCAACTACAATTGTAAGTTTTCTTCCGGTTTTTGCCATGGAAGCTGCCGAAGGCAAACTGTTTAAACCACTGGCTTTCACTAAAACATTTACAATGTTGTCGGCACTGCTCATTGGTTTAATTATTATTCCAACGTTGGCACATTTAGTTTTTTCCATTCGTTTCGATAAAAACAAATACAAAAAAATCTGGAGCATCATTCTTATTGCTGCTGGTTTGGTTATTTCTGTTTCAACAGGTTATTACATTGCGCTGGCACTATCAGCTTATGGAGTAAACGGATTGTTTGAAGACAAATGGAAAGCTTCAAAAATAGTTTGGTCAAACATTATCAATATTATTATAACCGTGGTGGTGGTTGTATTTTTCCTGACTAAAGCGTGGATGCCACTAGGAGCTCAAAATTCGTTATTTGCAAACTTCTTATTTGTAATTCTGATGGTTGGAACCGTCTTAGGTGCAATGTCTTTGGTTGTTGTCTTTTATTCTAAAATATTAAGATGGGCTTTGGAGAATAAATGGAAATTCTTATTTCTACCCATTCTTATTGTTGTCTTGGGAATTACAAGTTGGCAGGGTTTCGACAAGCTATTTGGGTTTATGCCTGATTTTGTAAAAAAGACCGACGTTTATCAAAGTTTAAACAACGTTCTTCCTGGTATCGGGAAAGAGTTTATGCCATCGCTCGATGAAGGTTCTTTTCTTCTGATGCCTACAACAATGCCTCATTCGGGAATTGAAGAGAACCTGGAAGTTATGCAAATTTTAGATAAAAAGCTCAATGCAATTCCTGAAGTGGAAAGTGTAGTAGGTAAATGGGGACGTGTAAATTCGGCTCTCGACCCTGCACCTACATCAATGTTTGAGAATTTAATAAATTATAAATCAGAATATATTTTGAATGAGTCAGGGCATCGAATGCGTTTTAAAGTAGATAAAGAGGATAATTTTATTTTAACCGACGGGAGTACCTATAATCCGAAGAATGAAAGTTTTCGTTTAATCGAAAAAGAAGATCTTACGGAATACAAAAACGGAGAATATTTTCGGCAGTGGCGCGATGAAATTAAATCACCCAACGATATTTGGGACGAAATCATAAGTCAAGCCTCCATTCCCGGTTTAACTTCAGCACCTAAATTGCAACCCATTCAAACCCGTTTGGTGATGTTGCAAACCGGAATGCGTGCCCCAATGGGAATAAAGGTTTTTGGTCCAACGTTAGAATCCATTGAAAAAGTTGGTTACGAAATTGAAAAACATCTGAAACAGGTTGAAGGAGTTCAGGCAATGTCTGTTTTCGCGGATCGTGTAGTGGGCAAACCTTATTTGGAAATGGAAATCGACCGCGATGCCATTGCCCGTTACGGGTTATCAGTAAAAGATTTACAATCGACTTTAAGCAGCGCAATTGGTGGAATGCAATTGACAACAACAGTAGAAGGTCGCGAACGTTTTCCCGTTCGTTTACGATATGCCCGCGAATACCGCGATAATCCTGAGGATTTAAAAAAGATTCTAATTCCAACTCCTATTGGCACACAAATTCCGTTGGGCGATTTGGTAACGATCCATTATATCCGCGGCCCGCAATTGATAAAAAGTGAAAATACTTTTCTGGTTGGCTATGTCATTTTCGATAAAAAAGAAGGATTTGCCGAAGTGGATGTCGTTGAAAATGCACAGGCCTATTTAAACGATAGAATGGTTCAGGGTGAATTTAATTTGCCTGCAGGTGTCAGTTATATTTTTACAGGGAATTATGAGAATCAAATCAGAGCAACAAAGCGATTAATGATAGTTGTTCCCATTGCACTAATGATTATTTTTCTTATTCTTTATTTCCAGTTCAAATCGGTCACTTCAACCACACTCATATTTTCCGGAATAATCGTAGCCCTATCTGGAGGTTTTATTATGCTATGGCTTTACGGTCAACCCTGGTTTTTAGATGGTTCACTGGCCGGCATAAATCTCAGGGATTTGTTTCAGGTACGAACGATAAATCTCAGTGTCGCGGTCTGGGTCGGGTTTATTGCCCTATTTGGGGTCGCCACCGACGATGGGGTTTTGATTAGTACCTACATTATGCAATTAAACGAGAAACATAAACCCAGGACAGTAAAAGAAGTTCGGGCACTGGTTCTTGAAGCAGGATCAAAAAGGGTTCGCCCGGCAATTATGACCACTGCAACAACAGTTATTGCTCTTATACCTGTTATCACTTCCACCGGAAAAGGATCCGATATTATGATTCCAATGGCTATCCCATTGTTTGGAGGGATGACCATAGAAGTATTGACTATGTTTATTGTTCCGGTGCTTTACAGCATGGTGCAGGAAGCTAAAGTGAAAAGAGAATTAAAAAAACTAAAAGAGTAAAACCATGAAAAATTATAAATTGATAATTGGAATATTCTTTTTGCTGATTTCATCCATAGTTTCAGCACAACAGGAGGATTTGAATAGTTACCTGAAAATTGCCGCTGAGAACAATCCTGAATTAAAAGCAAAATTTAACGATTATATGGCGGCTCTTGAAGTTGCTCCTCAGGTGAAAGCTTTGCCTGACCCACAAATTGCATTTGCTTATTTTATCAGCCCGGTTGAAACAAGGGTTGGCCCACAGCGATTTAAAATTTCAGCTTCACAAATGTTCCCATGGTTTGGAACCTTAAAAGCCAAAGAAAATGTTGCTGTTCAGGCTGCAAAAGCAAAATATGAAATTTTCGAGGAGACAAAATCGCTTTTATTTAACGATGTAAAAGCAGCATACTACAATCTCTATTTTAATAAAAAAGCAATGGCAATCACACTTGAAAATATGGGGATTCTGGAAACTTTTCAAAAATTGGCTGAGATAAAAATTGAAGCTGGTTTAGTGTCGATGGTAGATGAATACCGCCTTGAAATGGAGATAAATGAATTGGAAAATCAGTTGGCACTTCTGAAAGACAAGGAACGTTTTCTGGAAACAGCATTCAATAATCTTTTGGATGTGGAAAGCAGCATTCCGGTTGAAGTTCCTGAAGATTTATGGACAAACGATTTCCCGCTTTCAAAACAAGCGGCACTGGATTCTATTGCACAATTTAACCATCAGTTACTCAACATCGATTTACAGCAGGCAGCTCTCGCTTATAAACGTGAAGTAGCCGAAAACATGGGAAAGCCTAATTTTAAACTTGGTTTTGATTACACTTTTATTGGTAAAGGGGAAAATAATCTGTCGGGGAAGGATGCATTTATATTTCCAACGGTTGGCATTACAATCCCGCTATATCAGAATAAGTACAAAGCGATGATTCAGGAAGTGGTTTACCTTGAAGCGGCAAAAACCGATGAAAAAGCAAACAAAACAAATCTACTCGAAACACTTTTTGAAAAAGGGTGGAATGATTATCTAGATGCCAACCGGAGAATTGAATTGTACAAAACACAGTCAACACTTGCTCAAAAATCGATGAACCTGTTGGAAACGGAATACATAACGGGAAACAAAAATTTCGAAGAGATTCTTCGCATGGAGCGCAAAGTCTTAAAATATAATCTGGAGGAGGAAAAAGCAAAAGCTGACAAACAAGCAGCGATTTCATTCATCACTTATTTAATGGGGAAATAACAGTTCGACTACGCTCACTGTGACAGTCAGACTGAGCGAAGTCGAAGTCAAATAATAAAATTAAAAGAAATAAAAATGAAAGATATTATTCAAAATATAAAACAAAACTTCAAACTGATTATTGGAGTTTTTGTAATCGGAATTTTCCTTGGGTGGTTGTTTTTTCATTCAGGAGGAGAATCAGCTCAACAATCACAAGAGATGGAAAGTCATGAAGGTCACGACCATGAATCAGCAGACCCAACAACCTGGACATGTTCTATGCATCCGCAAATAAAACAAGATAAACCGGGAGATTGCCCAATTTGCGGGATGGATTTGATTCCATTAGCCTCGATGGATTCGGGAGGTGATGATGTTGACCCTAATGAAATAACGATGAGTGAATCGGCAGCAAAATTAGCTTCCATTCAAACTATGGTAGTTGAAACCGGCACTCCCCAAAAATCAATTCATTTACAGGGCAAAATTCAGGAAGACGAACGAAGAATTTCAGAATTAACGGCACGTTTTGGAGGAAGAATTGAAGAACTATTTGTGAACTTTAAAGGACAAAATGTTCGAAAGGGCGAAAAACTGGCAACCATTTATTCCCCGGAACTGGTTACTTCTCAACGTGAACTATTGGAAGCAATTTCGTACAAAGAAACACGTCCGGCATTGTATAAAGCTGCCAAAGGAAAACTAAAACTTTGGGATTTGAACGACGAACAAATAAAAGCAATTGAAGAAAATGGCGAACCTCAACTTTATTTCGATGTGCTTTCGCCAATGTCGGGTACAGTTACTATGCGGCATGTAGCACTTGGCGATTACGTTAAAGAAGGAACTGCCCTGTTTAAAGTTGTTGACCTGACCCGGGTTTGGGCATTGTTTGATGCGTATGAAAGTGACCTGCCGTGGATAAAAGTAAACGATGAGGTTGAATACACCATTCAGTCTCTGCCCGGCAAAACATATTCAGGAAAAGTTTCCTTTATCGATCCGTTTATTGATGGTAAAACAAGGGTTGCCAAAGTGAGGGTGGATTTAAAAAATCCAAAGCTGGAAATAAAACCTGAAATGTTTACAACCGGAATTTTGGAATCTAAAATTGCTGGATCAGGAAATGAAATTCTGATTCCTAAAACTGCTCTGCTTTGGACCGGGAAAAGAGCCGTTGTTTATGTAAAAGTTCAAGACCGGGAAAATCCGTCTTTTCTTTATCGTGAGATTGTTTTAGGACCGGAAGCAGGAAACTTTTATGTAGTTGCCGACGGACTAAACGAAGGTGAAGAAATTGCGGTAAACGGTGTATTTAAAATTGATGCAGCTTCACAATTACAAGGACTTCCGAGTATGATGAATCCAGACGGAGGAGCCGGCTCAACTCCTCACGACATGTCGAAAATGGACATGGGAGGTGGTAAAAAAAGTGAGGGCTCCACTCAAAGTGAAGCCCACACTGAGCAAATGGAAATGAACAAAAGTATGGGAAAAATAGATGCCGCCCCGGCTTTTATAAGACAGCTCACAGAGGTTTATAATAAATATCTGGTAATGAAAAATGGCTTTGTTGCCACCGATACAAAAAAAGTGAGTGCTGCTGCCAAAGCGGTACAAAGTGCCATAAAAGCCGTTGACATGGGCTTGCTAAAAGGTAACGACCACATGGTTTGGATGGGCCAGCTTGGCGCACTTGAACAGCCCATTCAATCAATCGGTCAATCGAACGATATCGTACAACAACGAATCGAGTTCGCGAAATTCAACCTGGCATTCTATAAAAGCTTAAAAACTTTTGGCTTAAGCAGTACTGAAACATACTATCAATATTGCCCCATGGCAAATGGTGATAAAGGTGCTTATTGGATGAGCGAAACAAAAGAAATTCGCAACCCCTATTTTGGTAATGTGATGTTGGGATGTGGGGAAAATAGGGAAACCCTGAAATAAAATATCATTAAATAAAAAAAAATGAATCAGAAAAAAAGAATTGTATTTATAGCTGTAATCGCATTATTTGCTTTTGCAGCCTGTGAGAAAACAGTTGACGAACCTATTGACAACTCAATTGAAGGAACCTACGTTGGCACATTATCGCAAAGTGTGTTAAAAAGTGCTGTTGGTATTTCAAACGGCGACCACGATGCAAATACCGATGTAAAGATCACAAGAGACAGCCTGTTGGAAGTACACTGTTATGGTGGTGATATCGACACAACTTTTATGCTCAATTATATCGAAAATCACGACAGTATTATGGTTTGTTTTACTGGTGCTGATTTCGAACATGCGTACGGGCACATGATGGGGCAAGGGCACATGTCGGATGGTATGATGGGCGACCAACAGTCGGGACAGACCGAGTGGGAACATCACATGGACGATGAACATAAAGATGGCGATGAACATTTTGGAGGATTTGATATGGTGAATCATTCTTTTGGTTTTAGTTTTCAAACAAATGAAACGGGAACGGCCTACCAAATGCAATTTAACGGCATAAAAAATCACTAAAAGTTCAATTTAGAATAAAATAGATCGACAGTTATTAACAATTTAAAAAATGAGAACAAAAGGTTTAAGTTTAGTTGCCCTTTTAGTAATGGGCGCAGTTTCGGTTTTTGCAGGAAATAAAACCAAAAAAGTTTAAAGTAAAAGGCAATTGTGGAATGTGTGAAAAACGTATTGAAAAAGCAGCATTGTCAGTTGACGGAGTATCTAAAGCCGATTGGAGCGAAGAGACTAAAATGATTGAAGTGACTCTTGATGATTCAAAAACTGACGTACATGAAATTCAAAAAGCCATTGCAAAAGTTGGACACGAAACAGAAAAACATAAAGCGGCTAACGAGGTTTATAAAGAATTGCCGGAGTGCTGTTTATACGAACAATTTTAATGAAAAAATAAAGAATGAAAATTCCATTGTTATTTTACTACCGCAAATTCCACAGGTACTTTGGTGTTATAATTGGTGTGCAATTTCTGTTTTGGACCTTGGGCGGAATGTTTTTCACGTTTAGTGACATGGATCAGATTCATGGTGACACCAATAGACAAGAGGAAAAGCTAATCTCTGATTTGGGAAACTGGCAAAATCCCAGCAATGTTTTTAGCGAGATTTCAAAAGGAAATCCGGTTGATTCGTTGGTTTCATTCAGAACCATAAATTTTTTAAATGAACCTTTTTATCAGGTTCGTTATTATAGTGAAGGAAAACAGAAACTTTCGCTTGTTAATGCCAAAACAGGAATGGTGAGACTTCCCATAAGTAAAGAAGAAGCGATTGCAATTAGCAGCAACGTTTTTACTCCAAATTCGGAAATTGCGAGTGCTGAACTGTTAACAGAAAAAATGATTAACAAACATCATGAATATCGTGGTAGCCCGCTTCCTGCTTACGCTGTAACTTTTGCGCATAACTCGGGTACAACAGTTTACGTAAGTACAGAATACGGACAAGTTATGACTTTCAGAAATTCGAACTGGCGAATTTTTGATTTTTTATGGATGATGCATACTATGGATTACCAAAGTCGCGATAATATTGGAAACACATTGTTGAGGATATTTTCGGCATTGGGACTAATAACCATTTTAACCGGGTTTGTGCTCTATTTTAAAACCTCAAAATGGTTTATAAGAAAACGAATTAGAAATTTTAACAGGTAATAATTTAAATTTTAAGATGATGAAAACAAAAGTTTTGAGTTTAGTAGTAATGTTCTTTTTTGGAACATTTATGGTTTTTGAAGCAAATAAAACCAAAAAAGTTGAAGTAAAAGGAAACTGTGGCATGTGCGAAAAACGCATTGAAACAGCTGCGTTGGCAGTTCCTGGAGTTTCTAAAGCCGACTGGGACAAGGAAACAAAAAACCTGGAAGTAGTTTTTGACAATTCAAAAACCAATGTCGATAAAGTTGAAGTTGCAATTGCAAAAGTTGGTCACGACACAAAAAACCACAAAGCAAGCGAAGAAGTTTACAACAAACTTCCCGGATGTTGCAAGTATGAAAGAACTGCTGAAGTGGTAGATCCACATGCCGGACACAAACATTAATCTCGGTTTTATTGAAAAAAGCATTAAAGCGGGAGGCTTTGCTTATGCGAAGCCTCTTTTTTATTCATTAAAATACTAATTTAATTTTCTCTGTTTTTTATCTGTTATCCGAAATCCAACTCCAAACTCAACAACTTCGGCTCTAAACAAAGGAATAGCCCGTATAAGAACAACTCCAATTATATTATTAAAATAAAACTTAAATCCTGCTTTGTAATATCTCTGCCTTGTGTAAAAGTCCTGATTTCCCAGGTATAATCCATAGGAGGTAAAAAGCCCGGTATTTCCCATTATAAATTCGTTATGAATAGTAATACCACTGCGGAAACTCAAATCTTCGGTGCCTGTATAATGGTAAGTTTGTTCGGCGAAGAGTGTTAGCGAAGGATCACGTGAAAAATCCACTCCAAATCCCATCTTATTTATAACTGAAATTTGTTTCGAATAATTAATAGAGAGACTTGAAAAAGTATATTTCTTTGAATTCGATTCAACAATTTTTAAACCTGTTGACGCAAAAGCCCAAATTTCATTTTTTATAAATGGGGCTTTCTCTTCGAAGCGAATTTCATTTTTATCTATTTGCTCTTCAAACTCATACCCAAGAGTAAAACTATTATTTAAAACATTTATTCCCAAATTTGGTGATTTTACCAAACCGTTTGATGAATGATTTAGTCCGTAAGAATATTCAAAATAAACAGGTTTTATTCTTATTCTACTGTACAACCTTGTTTCGGCCGTTATATTAATATTAGCACTAATTGCTTTATTGGTGGGATTCAAAACAGGGTGGTATGTTTTTGTAAAATAACCGACTCCTGCCAGGCCCTTAAATCCCATATCAAAATGCTTACGTTTACGAAGAAACGACAACTGTAAAAAACTTGCTACCGAATGCGAATTGCCCAATACATTAGGGTTATTATATGATTTATAAATATAGTTAAGTCCGTAATTGGGGTAATTATAATATTTTCGCCAGTCTTTACCTGCCTCGTTTTTAAAGGTATAATTCAATGAAAATCCGTTAACCGGATTCTTAGAAAGTGGCTCAATTTCGGGGTTGTGAACTGCAACAGAACCATAATTATATGATATATCTAAGCTCTGTTGAGAGACCACAAACAGCGGACAAATTGATAAAAAAAGCAGAGATAAAAAGAATATCCTTAAAAGGTTATGTGTTTTAAACATCATGATTAATCAGGTCAAATTTACTCAAACCAAATAGCTTTTCGGTTTTTATACTTATTCTTTT
>JABMPI010000501.1 GCA_013203755.1 Bacteroidota bacterium | reverse complement strand
GTTTCTGCGATGCATTCAATTTACCAATAGTTACTTTTGTTGATGTCCCAGGCTTTTTACCCGGTTCAAGTCAAGAATTTGGTGGAATTATTAAACACGGTGCAAAATTACTTTATGCTTTTGCCGAAGCTACTGTTCCAAAAATTACATTAATAACAAGAAAAGCTTATGGTGGTGCATACGATGTAATGTCGAGCAAACACATTGGTGCCGATGTAAACTTCGCTTACCCAACCGCAGAAATTGCTGTAATGGGACCAGAAGGAGCGATTAATATAATTCATAAAAATAAATTAAACGAAAAAGAAAAGACCGAAGCAGTTGTTGAATACCGCGAAAAATTTGCAAATCCGTATAAAGCGGCATCTCTGGGTTATATCGACGAGATAATAAACCCAAAAGACACGCGTAAAAAAATTATTGATGCTCTGGATATGACTTCCAATAAACGGAAATCGAATCCACCCAAAAAACATGGAAATATTCCGTTGTAGATAAACAACTACTTTTTTATATTAAGGAACCGTTCTTTTTATCTGATTTTCAGAAAGAACGGTTCTTTATTTTTAGAAAACAGCAAAGAAGCACCAAGAAATATTACTATCTAGTTATTAATAACTTAACATCACAAAATCTTATTCAGCTATTTGTTTGAATACTGACATATTATTTCTATTTTTGCGCCTCGAAAAACAAGATTGTTTAATTTAAAAATTGATGTTTATGTTGAACCAGTATGAAACCGTTTTCATTTGTACTCCCGTTTTATCTGAGCCACAGGTAAAGGAAGCGGTAAAAAAGTTCAGGGACATCATCGCAGCTAATGGCGGCGATATGATCCATGAAGAGAATTGGGGAATGAAAAAATTGGCTTACCCAATCCAAAAGAAATCTACAGGCTTTTTTCATTTGTTTGAATTTAAAGCAGATCCTTCTTTAATTGCGAAAGTTGAAACTGACTTCCGTCGCGATGAAAGAGTTATTAGGTTTATGACCGTAAAACTAGATAAGTATGCGGTTGCTTATAGCGATAAGAGAAAGAGACTTCAGAAAGACAGAACCGAAAAAAAGGAGGCGTAAAAAATGGCACAAGCAAGTGAAATCAGATACCTGACTCCACCGTCAGTAGAGATTAAAAAGAAAAAGTATTGCCGTTTCAAAAAAAGCGGAATTAAATATGTGGATTACAAAGACCCTGAGTTTTTGAAAAAATTCCTTAACGAACAAGGTAAATTTTACCTCGCAGACTTACAGGAACTTCGTTAAAGTATCAGCGTAAAGTTGGACAAGCAATTAAACGTGCTCGCCAAATTGCTTTATTGCCATTTGTAACCGACATGATGAAATAAGGAGGAATTGAAATGGAAATTATATTAAAACAAGACGTTGAGCGTCTAGGTAGCGCAGACGACATAGTAAACGTAAAAGATGGTTACGCAAGTAACTTCTTAATTCCTACTAAAAAAGCAATTGTTGCAACTTCTACGGCTAAAAAAGTTTTAGCTGAAAACATTAAGCAACGCGCACACAAAGAAGCAAAATTAATAGCTGAAGCTAATAAAATTGCAGAGCAAATTGTGAATAAAAAGGTTAAAATTGGTGCTAAAACAAGTACTTCAGGTAAAATTTTCGGTTCAGTAAATACCATTCAATTGGCAGAAGCCATTAACAAAAAAGGTTTTACAATCGACCGTAAACAAATTAGTTTACCTACCGACAGCATAAAAGAAATTGGTAAATACACTGCAAAAATCAAACTTCACAAAAGTGTTGTGATTGATTTTGAATTTGATGTAGTTGCTGAATAATTTTAAAAAATAATACGCAATAAAAAAGGGTTTCCGAATTTTCGGAGACCCTTTTTATTTGGTTGAAAAAATTGAACTCAACTACTTTACTGCTATTGTTTCAATTTCGACCATAACACTAAGCGGCAACTCTTTTACTGCAAATGCAGCCCGTGCAGGTTGTTGTTCTGTATAAAACAGACCGTAAACTTCGTTCATTGCTTTAAAGTTTGCCATGTCGCTTAATAAACATGTTGATTTTACCACATTGGAATAATTATACCCTGCAGCTTCCAAAATTGCACCAATATTTTTCATCACCTGCAAAGTTTGCTCCTTAATACCTCCTTCAACAATTTTCATGGTTTCCGGAACCAGCGGAACCTGACCTGAGATATACAAAGTACCATTTACCTCAACTGCCTGACTATATGGACCAATTGCCTGAGGCGCATTATTTGTTGCAATAATTTTTTTCATACTATTTTAAATTAGATCCAAGACACAAGACAAAAACCTTGTCATTAGCCAATGTACAAAACTTCTGTGCCATGGTTGTTTCATTTTATTATGATTTAGAAATTATCATAATGACTCTGTTTTTTCTGAAGCTTCAAATCTTTCAACATCGAAGATTTTGCGTTAATAGTAAAACTGTAGCTTTTCATATAACCAAATGGCACAAAGTTAAAAGCCATCGACCAGCAATGTAAATCGCGATTTACATTAAATGTGGTAAACGAAAATTCCTGTGCCATAATATCGAAATTACTGTTCATACTAATCCGCCACTTTTCGGTTAAGTTAATATTTCCTCTAAAACCCAAAGTTTGAGTAACCCTGCCATTTGGAGCAGAATTTGAAGGACCGGAATAATTAACACTATAATCGAATCCAAAATCCCAGGGAATATTAAAGTCAATGTAATCGTCGTACTCACCTTGTAGCAGATTTACTTCCTCGATAATTTCTTTGTTATTATCTGATTCTTTCTCTCCTTTTTTCGACTTAAAACTCATTCCAAACGAAAGGTTTGCCCGGGTTAACCTTCCTAGTTTTTGCATACCTTTTCTTTCGTTCCAAACGTATTTATGAATCTTCCTGTAGTTTTCGTCCACCTCATACGGATCTAATACACCCCCCATATTTATACTTACTCCGGAAATTGTAGTACGAGCCCGCATACTTATAGCTGTTAAATTCAGTGAATCTGCAATTAAATTATACGATGTAGCAAAACTTAGATTATCAATAATCTTTACCTTTTTAAATTTCTGTTCAGCATCAGTCTTGGTCGTATCTTTTGTATCCAAAACTTTCATCTCAACATTATTATTCAGCGATAAACTTATTGCACCAGAAGCTCCCCTACCAGGAGAACCACCGTAAACTCCTCCTGCATTTACATCGTAATATTTAACAACTCCATTAGAATCTTCCAGCGCTTGCCAGTAACCAAATTTTTCCTGACCAAAATCGGGACGGTAACTAAAACTTGCTGAGGGTGTAAATTTATGTCTAATTCCCTTTATCTTAGAATTCGGGTTTAATGGCAAATACATTCCATATATATTGGTAGAAGTACTTAAACTATATGAATAATCATAAACTCTGTTTAAACCAGTAATGGTATCAATCTTCACATTACTTTCTCTACCAAACGGGTCTAAAAAAGTTTCATCCTTATGATAAGAATAATTTTTCTCGTTAAAATACCACTTTTCATTATAACCAATACTAGGACTTACATTAATAAATTTCGCCAAATTAAAACTGGGGAATGAGATTGGAATGTTGTGTTTAATACCATTTTTCCAATCCTGGGGAAATGCCTGATCCAGGATTTCGTATTCTTTTGCTGTTATAGTATTTTTAATGTTACCGGTATAATTTACACCAAACTTTTCGTAGAATTTTAATGTACCACTACGTTTTTTCTTTCTAAACGGATAAACTTTTGCCATACTAAAAGTCATTTCCGGCAACGAAAGTGAAAGTGTTGTATCAGAAGAATTTTGTGAGTGCCGCACATTCATCGACATATTAAAGGGCGTATTTTCAAATTTTCGGGTATACGAAATACTCGATGACTTTTGTGTTCTCAAATAATTCTGAGCAGACAGTGAATTCTGTTTATCGTAACCACTTGTTGAAAAATTCACACTTGCTGAAAAAGTACGGTTTGGATTCGCCTTTGCATCCTGACTGTGCGACCAGGTAACCTGAAATTGTGGAGAGCGATTATATGTATCTAACCCCTGTTCTCCATATATATTCATGGCATATTTAAAATCCAAACCACCACTAAATTTATATCTTTTGCGGTAATTGGTATGCAATTTTGTACCCCACGAACCTTTGGAATACATATCACCCCGAACAGCCAAATCAAAATATTCGCTTGCAGCCCAATAATATCCACCATCGCGAAGAAAGAAACCACGATTCTGTTCTTCTCCGTAGGTAGGAACCAATATACCAGAAGAATAAGTTGGAGAATTTGGGAAATAACCAAAGGGTATAAATGGAAAATAGATGGGAAAATCTTCCAAAACCAAATATGCAGGCCCGGTAATAATTTTATCGTTTCCAACCACTTTTGCCTTCGACAAATGTAAATAGAAATGAGGATGATCTGCATCGCACGTTGAATACATCGCTTTTTCAGTAATAAAAACGTCTTTGCCAATTTTCTTTGTGCGGTCGCTTAATATTCTACCTTCTCCTTGCTCTGAAACAACTTTTGTAATAAATGCTTTTCCCGTTTCAAAATTATAACGCATGGTTTCCGACTCGTACTCCTCCGAACCTTGCTTAAAAATAGGTTTTTGCACCAAAGTTTCTGCGGAATCCAAAATACCTTCAGCATAAATCTGCTTTGTCTCCAAATCCAATTCAATAAAATACGCTGTTAGTTCGATGTTTTGATAGGTTACTTTAGCCTGATTATACAAATAAACTTTTTGTCCATCAAACGATACAATAATCGAGTCTTCCGCGTTATATATTATGGGAGCCTCAATAATAGCTTTTGGAACTGAATCAATTACAGTTGTATCAATTTGAATTGAATCGGGTGAAATAAAATCGTAATTTAATTCCGGAACGGGCTGTTTATCCATTTCCTGTAAAACCATTTTTGTTTCCTGGCTAAATAGAAGAATAGGAAAAACAACGAGTAAATATGTAATTATTATCTTGTTCAAAATGTTTTCTGAATTATATCTTTTCAATTGGCTCGACAAAAATAAAAATAAGGGTTATACTATTACGCTAATAAATGATAAAATATTTTAATAATTCTATTTTTGTTACGAATTAAGCAGACAATATGAATAAGACAAAATTGATTTCTCTTTTCTCTACTCTTTTTAGCTTGATTTTCCTAGTAAATTCAAAAGGAAATGAGATTAGTACTGAAAAAGATGAATCTCGTATTTCCGTGATCGTAATTGATCCCGGGCATGGCGGAAAAGATTGGGGAGCTTCCGTTGGCAATGCCAAAGAAAAAGATATTGTCCTCGACATTGCACTCCAACTTGGAAATACAATTAAAACCAATTATCCTGAAATTAAAATTGTATACACCCGGTCTAAAGATATATTTATACCACTGCACCAAAGGGCTAATATTGCAAACAAAAGCGAGGCCGATCTTTTTATATCTATCCATGTAAATTCAGTAGAACAAAAATGGGTTCAGGGAACCGAAACTTTTGTTTTGGGACAACACCGAAGCAAGGATAATTTAGAGGTTGCAAAAAAGGAAAATGCAGTAATTTTACTGGAAGATGATTACAGTAAAACCTATGAAGGATTTGACCCAAATTCCCCTGAATCATACATCATGTTCGAGCTTGTTCAGGATGAATATTTAGATCAAAGTGTAATGTTTGCATCAGATATTCAAAATCAATTTAAAGAGCAGGCAAAACGTGTCGATCGCAGTGTTAAGCAAGCCGGATTTTTAGTCCTTCGCCGAACAACCATGCCTAGTGTATTAATTGAAACCGGATTTTTAAGTCACTCGCAGGAAAGAATTTATTTAACAAGTAAATTGGGAAAAACTAACCTTTCATCAGCAATTTTCAGAGCTTTTGTGACCTACAAAAAAAAGATAGAAGACAAAAGTAGTTTCAATTTAATTACTGAAAATGCAACCGTTAAAACTCCTGAAAAAAAACCTGATTTAGTTATAATAGAAAAGCCAAAAATTGAAAAACAAAAAGAGGTAGAAAAAACTAATAACATCTATTTCTCAGTTCAAATTATGGCTCTAAAAAGTAAACTGGAAACAACACAAAAAAACTTTACAGGGGAAACAAATGTGTTTATTATTGAATCAAATGATTTCAATCGATATTACCTGGGAAAATTCAATTCCTTGGAAGCTGCACAAGCAGAAATGTTACGAATTCAAAAAAAATACTCAAATGCATTTGTTGTTGCGTTTGAGAACAATGAATTAATTTCTGTTAAAAAGGCCTTAGGAAAAATGTAATTAAAGAATGAAATCCCTAATTTTACGCTACTATTGATCAATTTATAAATTGTGTGCAATGAGATTTTCAAAATATACAAAACTTGGCATTTTAATAGTTATCTCCTCAGCCCTTTTAGTTTGGGGACTTAGCTACCTTAAAGGAAATGATATTTTCAAACAAAATAATTCGTACTATGTGGTTTACGAACGGGTTGATGGCTTGGTTGAAGCAAATAAGGTTACAATAAATGGTTATCAAATTGGTCAGGTTAAAGAGATCAGTTTTCACCCAGATAACAGTAGAAAACTAGTTGTAAACTTCACCGTCGATGCTTCCTTTCGAATTCCTAAAAATTCTGTTGCACAAATATTTAGTAGCGATATTATGGGAACTCGTTCTATTAAATTGACATTAAGTAACGAAAATGAAGTGTATCAACCTTACGACACCATTCCCGGCTCTGTTGAAAGCGACCTAAAAGAACAAGTTAGTATGCAAGTTTTGCCCATTAAAAACAAAGCAGAACAACTTTTAAGCACAATCGACTCTGCTATAACGGTACTAACCGTAATTTTCAATGATGATGCGCGCCAAAATTTGTCTGAAAGTTTTGCTAACATAAATCAAACAATTGCAAATATTGAAAAAACAACCTATGATCTTCAAGAAGTTGTAGCTTCAGAAAAGGGAAACATTAAAAAAATTGTGTCAAATATTGAAGAAATCACCACAACTTTTAACAACAATACAAAAGAGCTGGAATCCACAATTCATAATCTTGCCAGTTTTAGCGATACTTTGGCTCAAATTTCAATTTCTCCTGTTTTAAGCAATATATCCGATGCCTCGGAACAGATTCTTTCTATACTTAATAAATTAAACAGTGATGAGAGCACTGCCGGACTGCTTCTAAACGACGATAAACTGTACCAGTCTATAAATACACTTTCAGGAAATTTAAGCTTTCTAATTAGCGATATTCAAGCCAATCCGAAACGCTATCTTCACTTTTCTGCGATGGATTTTGGCAAGGAGTATTATATTAATGCAAACAACGATGGCAATTCAAAGAATATAATTTTTAAGGTTCACCTCGTTTCAAGTGAAAATCAAATTCCTGCCAATTCAAAACATTTCGAAGGATTGAAAGACGTGGAAGAATTTACAGCAAGTGGTGCATTTTCATACTTAATTGGTGCTTCAAGTTCTTATTCAGAAATTGCAATAATTCATAATAATGTGAAGAAAAATTTCCCTGAATCAACCATTGTTGCATTTAAAAATGGACGGTTAATAAAACTTGAAAAAGCACTCAAATCTTTGCATTAAATATTCGAATTTTCCAGTTACAAACAGCTTATTAACAGAACACCCTACCACTACCTACTAGTTATACAGTTAACTGTCAATCACTTAATCACAAACAACTCATTATCAACACATTAATAAATATTAAAAAATATAATTTTTTAAACGCCTGATAAAGAAAACAATATAACAAATACGATATTGACAATAGAAATTTGATTTTTTTTTTAACTTTTTTATTGCAAATTTTGTTCACGGAAATACACAAAAGGAAATTAATTACTGAATCTCAATAAAGCCCAACTTTCTAAATGAGTGAAGAATATAAATTTGCATGGGATAAATGCTTAAATGTAATAAAAGACAACGTACCCAACAGCAGTTATAAAACTTGGTTTGAACCCATTGTCCCCATAAAACTTAACGAACGAATTTTAACTATTCAAGTGCCAAGTGCTTTCTTCTATGAATATTTAGAAGAACAGTTTATCGACATTTTGCGAAAAACACTTCGTATGGTTTTAGGTAATGGAGCTAAATTAGAGTACAATATTGTGATGGGCAATAAAAATGGCGATGAGCCATACACTGTAAGTTACCCAACAGCCAATAATACCAAAATACTAAACAAACCATTAACAGTTCCTCTAAAAGCAGATGATAGAACGGCAATAAAAAATCCGTTTATTATTCCTGGTATTCAAAAATTACAAATAGATCCTCAATTAAAACCGGATAATACTTTCGATAACTTTGTTGAAGGCGACTGCAACCGTTTGGCAAGAAGTGCAGGTTTCGCAGTTTCGCAAAACCCGGGAGGAACTGCTTTTAATCCATTAATGCTTTACGGAAATTCAGGTTTAGGCAAAACACATTTAGCACAAGCCATTGGCATTCAAGTAAAAGAGCAATTTCCAGACAAAACAGTTTTGTATGTAAATGCAAATAAATTTCAAACTCAATTTACCGAGGCAACACGAAACAACAACCGAAACGATTTTCTTCATTTTTACCAAATGATTGATGTTTTGATACTGGATGATGTGCACGAATTTGCTGGAAAAGAAAAAACGCAAGAGACTTTCTTCCACATTTTCAATCATTTACACCAGTTGGGAAAGCAATTAATTTTAACTTCAGATAAACCGCCCATTGAATTAAAAGGAATGGAGCAGCGTTTATTATCTCGTTTTAAATGGGGATTAACTGCCGATTTGCAAACACCAGACTTTGAAACACGAATGGAAATTCTAAGACGCAAAGTTTATAAAGATGGCATTTCGCTTTCCGATGAAGTTTTAGAATACATTGCCTCACACGTTTCAAACAATGTACGTGAATTAGAAGGTGCATTAGTTTCGTTGCTTGCACAATCGATGCTGAACAAAAGAGAAATTACTATTGAACTTACTGCAAAACTTATTAATAAACTGGTTAAAAACTCCAAGAGAGAGCTTTCTATAGAATACATTTCAAAAGTGGTTTGCGATTACTTTAGCATGTCGGTTGATACACTTCAGGCAAAAACCCGTAAACGCGAAATCGTTCAGGCAAGGCAAATTGCCATGTACTTTTCAAAAAGCCTTACTAAATATTCGCTGGCAAGTATTGGAGCTCAAATTGGCAGTAAAGACCATGCAACCGTTTTACATGCTTGCAAAACGGTAAATAATTTAAAAGATACCGATAAAAACTTCCGACAATATGTGGAGGAAATAGAAAAGAAATTAAAAATGTAAATGAAAGCATTCGTCAATCGACGGATGCTTTTTTTTTATAAAATATCATGGTTTACTTACTGGCAAGCATTCTCTCCTCCTCTATGATTTATGTAGTTTTCCGACTGGCAAAAAACTACTCTTGTAATTTGTCTACATTAATTACAATCAATTATTTAACGGCTACCATTCTAGGATTTTTACTTTTTCAACCCACAAACGGAAACCTCAGGAATAACGTAATACAATGGCTTCCATTTGGAATTTTGTTGGGCGTATTATTCATTGTAATGTTCTACCTCATTGGAAATTCGTCGCAAAAAGCGGGTATTGCAGTTACAACTTTAGCAAATAAACTTTCGTTGGTTTTTCCTGTGCTTTTTTCGCTACTCTACTTCAACGAAAAAATTACCCTGTTAAAAACCACAGGATTAATTACCGCTTTTATTGCCGTATTTTTAACGGTTTACAAAAAGGAGATAAAAAAAACAAATCTCCTTTTTTTAATTTTGCCGGTGGTAATTTTTATTGGAAGTGGAATTACCGATTCGGTAGTGAAATTTGTACAAGCTGTAAAAATTAATTCAGAAGAAGCTTCAATTTTTTCTTCGCTGGTATTTTTAGTTGCATTTGTAATTGGCGTAATTATTTCTTTTTCACAAAAGAAAACAGCTAAATTATACCACTTCCCCACACTAGCTTTAGGAACTTTGCTGGGTATCGTTAATTTTGGTTCTTTGTATTTTATAATAAATGCCTTAAATAAAAGCAACTTAAATAGCTCTATGGTTTTTACCATCAACAACATGTCTATTGTTTCACTTTCTGCAATTCTGGGAACTTTCCTTTTTCACGAAAAACTAAATAAAATAAATATTGCCGGTATTTTTTTAGCCTTATTAAGCTTATACTTTTTGATATGATAAACGATTTGTACAATACAATTGAAAAGGAAAGCAAAGGGTACTTTAAAGATAAGGGAAGCAAGTTTTATTCTTATGCATTTCCACTTCAAAACGAGAATGAAGTAAAAGAGATAATTGCCCGATTAAAAAAAGAACACCACAGTGCCCGACATCATTGTTATGCTTGGCGACTAGGTACAGAAGATATTCGTTCTCGGGCAAACGACGACGGAGAGCCTTCTTCAACTGCAGGAAAACCGATTCTGGGGCAACTGCAAAGTTTTGAAGTTACAAACGCTCTAATTGTTGTTGTCCGTTATTTTGGCGGCACTCTTTTGGGAGTAAGTGGTTTAATTAATGCTTACCGAAATGCAGCAACAGACGCATTAAACAATGCCGAAATACTTGAAAAACTAATTGAAAAAAAGTACAATATAAGTTTCTCTTACATCGAATTAAATGAAGTAATGCACATTATAAAGCGGGAAAATTATAACATTCAAAATACTGATTTTCAAGAAAGTTGTAGCCTTATTTTTTCTGTACGTAAATCGGAAGCCAATAAAGCTGAAAAAATATTTAATGATTTATATAAAGTTCAGTTAAAAGAAATTTTAGAATGAATCTCTGTTAATAAAATGCTCATAAGTATTTAGCGGCAAATTCGACTAGAAGTAATATTCACATTAATTTTGAAATTATGTTGCAACAAGGTATAATTCAACTTACTTTTTTAAATGAAGTGTTTAAACTTCACAAAAAAAGTTATATTCCCGGCTGTTGCTTCAATAAGAGAAATAATCATTTTGGTCGAAATTGCAGAATGGCATTTTCGTTCAACTGAAACCAATATTTATATTATTTAAATATTGGTTTTTTTATGAAATAGAATTAAGGATATCAATAAAATAGTGCAATGAAGAAGGATTTAATTTCAATTACAGACTATTCGAAAGAGGAATATCTAAGAATTATGACCCTTGCGGCTGAATTCGAAGAAAATCCAAATCAGAATTTGTTAAAGGGAAAAGTTGTTGCTTCCCTTTTTTTTGAACCGTCAACGCGTACACGTTTGAGTTTTGAAACTGCAATTAGTCGATTGGGTGGACGAATAGTTGGTTTTGCAGACCCGGGCAGTTCCAGTGCTACCAAAGGTGAAACCTTACACGACACTATTAAAATGGTAAGTAATTACGCCGATTTAATTGTAATGCGTCACCCGCTGGAAGGTGCAGCTCGTTATGCCGCGGAAATATCGAAAGTGCCGGTAATTAATGCCGGTGATGGAGCCAATCAGCATCCCACACAAACCCTTTTAGATATGTATTCAATTTTAAAAACACAAGGGACGCTGGATAATATTAACCTGTTTATGGTGGGCGATTTGAAATATGGGCGAACGGTTCATTCATTATTGCAAGCCATGTCGGAATTTGAAAATCCGATTTTCAATTTTATTGCACCAGGCGAATTGCAAATGCCTGATGAGTACAAAAGACACCTTATTGATAAAGGTATCCGGTATTTCGAACATCTTGAATTTACGGATATAATAAGCGAAGCCGATATTATTTATATGACTCGTGTTCAGAAAGAACGATTTCCTGACCCCATTGAATACGAAAAGGTTAAAAACATTTATATACTCCGCAATGCAATGCTTGAAAATACGAAACCAAATGTAAAAATTCTGCATCCGCTGCCACGAGTAAATGAAATTCACCCTGATGTGGATAGCAACGAAAAGGCTTATTACTTCGATCAGGCGCGAAATGGAGTATTTACCCGCGAAGCAATTATAACTCATACTATGAACCTTAAATAACTGAACAATGAAAGACAGTATGAAGAAAAAATTAAAGCTAAAAGTTAGCGCAATTAAAGAAGGAACGGTAATCGACCACATTCCGGCAAAAAACTTGTTTAAGGTAATTTCCATTTTAGGTTTGGATACAATTAAAAACCAAATAACTTTTGGAACCAATTTGGAAAGTAGCAAACTGGGAGGGAAAGCAATTATAAAAGTTTCGGACAAATTTTTTAAAGACGACGAAATCAATAAAATTGCGCTTATAGCTCCACATGCTAAATTGAATATTATTCGCGATTATGAAGTAGTTGAAAAACGAATTGTTGAAACACCAGATACTATAAAAGGGATTGTAAAATGTTTTAATCCGATGTGTATTACAAACAACGAAACAATTACAACTAGTTTTAGAGTTGTAGAAAAAGAGCCAATGACATTAAAATGCCGTTATTGCGAAAAGATAACAACAGAAGACCAAATTCGAATGCAATAAGCGGCATTCTTAAAATTTTAAAATCCACCTTTTAAATTTTATTTGGAGGGCGGATTTTTTATATATACTCAAAAAAGCCCGGATGGCGGAATTGGTAGACGCGCTAGTTTCAGAGACAAGAGTCGAATATTTACAACTAACATATAGAGAGGGAAATACGAGGCAGCAAAAAAACATTCATACATATATCATATTATCCAGATATTTCAAGGATATTCCGTATAGACGTTCGATGTCATAAAAAAAGCATCCCGGGGACTGCAGGGATGCTTAAAATTATAACTAACTAAATTAAACTATGAAAATGAAATCAATGAACTACCCCGGGGCAGAGCCCCGAAGTATCAGAAAAGAGTAAGCTGACTATTGTACACTTTCTTGTAAACTCTTTCTTTCCCTTGATTTTCAACATATTTCCGTATTACTTCTTCATTTCCATATTGTCCAACAGTATTTGCATAGTATCCACTTGTCCAGAAGTTTCCACCCCACAATTTGGCTTTTATTTAGGATGCTGTTGAAATAATTGTTTTGCTGTAATACTTTTAAGTTTCATTATAATCTCTGAAACTGATAAGGATGGAACACTTTGCACTAGAAAATGCACATAGTTTGATTCATATCCAATTTCAACAAAATTCATCTCATATCTTTCTGAAATTTCAATGCAGATATCTTTTAAGCTCTCTCCTATATCATCTGTAATAACCCCTTTTCTATACTTCAGAGGAAAAACTAAATGATACAGCAAAAGAGTTTTATTATGTCTTTTTAAAATATGTTCACTCATTTCACTAAAGTACGTTTTTTCAAAACGTAATGAAAACCTTTAGGTTTTCAAACTTTCCTCTATACCCCG
>JABMPI010000500.1 GCA_013203755.1 Bacteroidota bacterium | reverse complement strand
GATAAAAAGGGGATTAACGACGAACAGCAGAAAATAGCTCGATATGCAAAAGCGATGGGGCATCCCATTCGTTTATTTGTTTTAGAACTGCTTTCGAAGCAGGCATGTTGTTACAGTGGCGATTTAAGCGAAGAGTTGCCCGTGGCAAAATCTACACTTTCGCAGCATTTAAAAGAGTTAAAAGATGCCGGGCTTATACAGGGCGAAATTGAGGCACCACGTATTAAATATTGTATCAATAAAAAGAATTGGGAGGAAGCTCAAAGTTTATTCAAGCAATTTTTGAAGGTATAAAATTCATACAAATTAAAATGGAAATAAAAGTACTGGGTACTGGTTGTGCAAAATGCAAAAAGTTGGAGGATTTAATCAAAGAAGTAGTTACCGAAATGGGCATTGAAGCCAACATAGAAAAGGTGGAAGACATTTATAAAATTATGCAATATGGTGTAATGCGAACGCCGGGACTGGTTATAGATGGGAAGGTTGTGTTAACCGGACGGTTGCCAAAGTCAAAAGAATTGAGAGAGCTTTTAACCAAATAAATAAGTCATAATGAAAACCGTAAAATCAATAATCGTAGCACTGTTTGTAGTGGTATTTGTTGTTGCAGGAAATGTAAAAATATTCGCATCATCAAAAGTTGAAGGAGAAAAAATTAAAGTCTATTATTTCCACAATACGCGTCGCTGTCCAACTTGTTTAGCCATTGAAAAAGAGATTAAAAAAGTGTTGAAAGAACAACCTTATTCTGATGCTAAAGAAAATGGAGAGTTGATTTTTAAATCGTACAATGCTGAAGATGCACAAAATAAAAAGTTGGTTAAAGAATTGGGCGTAACTGGCTCTGCATTGATTATTGTAAAAGGCGAAGAAAAAATTGACTTGACAAGCAAAGGATTTATGTACGGTCTAAAACAACCAGAAAAACTCAGAGAGGCTTTGCGTGAAGCTTTGAATAATTAATACAACCGGATGGAAGAACTTTTAACAGGACTTTATGAAAATACAAATATTCCGGTTTTGTCTGCCTTTTTTTTGGGCTTATTAACGGCAATTAGTCCGTGTCCAATGGCAACCAACATTACTGCAATCGGATATATTGGGAAGGACCTTGAAGTTAAAAACCGTGTGTTTTATAATGGGTTGATTTATACTTTGGGAAGGGCACTTTCCTATTCTGTTTTGGCAATTGTGCTTTTTGTTGGTGCCGACCAGTTTAAAATATCTTCGTTTTTTCAATTACATGGAGAAAAAATATTAGGACCACTTCTAATAATTGTGGGCATTTTTATGTTGGGATTAATCAAAATTAATTTCCCGGGATTGAATCTGTTTTCGCAAAAACTGGAAAAGAAAAACAAATGGAATTTTTGGAATGTATTGTTGCTGGGTGCTGTATTTGCACTTGCTTTTTGCCCATACAGTGGAGTTCTTTATTTTGGAATGTTAATTCCAATGTCCATCGGTTCTGCAAAAGGATTATTACTTCCGGTGGTTTATTCAATTGCAACAGGAATTCCGGTAATTATTATTGCATGGTTTCTGGCTTATGCTATTTCAGGAGTTGCAAAATTCTATAATATTTTGAAAAAAGTAGAATTTTGGATGCGGCGAATTATTGCAGTTTTATTTATTGGGGTTGGCGTTTATTATGTTGTTGTAATTTGGTTTAGTGATCTGTTAAATTGAAATTATTATTAGGAACTGTTATTTCGAACGAAGAGAGAAATCTGTAAAAAAATGGCAAATTACTCATTTGTGTTTTATTCAAAATAACAATATGAAAAAGGAATTTTAGGAATGAAAAAATACACATACATACTCTTGCTTCCTCTTTGGATTGTATTGTACATGAATTTGGCAAACATTGCTGATTTTTTGGTTTACGATTTAATTCAATTGGAAAAGGGAACACATTTAACAGAATCTTTATGGTTTTTTATTTATGAAGTGCCAAAAGTGCTTCTGTTGTTGGTATTGATTGTTTTTGTAGTGGGAGTAATCCGAAGTTGGTTTTCTGCTGAAAAAACAAGAAAAGCTCTGGAAGGAAAATCGTTGTTTGCCGGAAATGTAATGGCATCTGGCTTAGGAATTTTAACTCCATTTTGTTCGTGTTCCGCTATTCCGCTTTTTCTGGGATTTGTAGAGGCCGGAATCCCGCTTGGAGTAACCTTTTCGTTTTTAATTGCAGCACCATTAATTAACGAAGTCGCTTTAATTTTACTTGCCGGATTGTTTGGTTGGAAAGTAGCCCTGATTTACGTTTTTACGGGTTTAAGCATTGCTGTTTTTGCAGGATTTATCCTTGAAAAACTAAAACTACAGCGTTATGTTGCTGAGTGGGTTTTTCAGGTAAAATCGAATCAACCCGGATTGGCTGAAGAGAAACTGACTTTCAATAATCGTATGAATGCCGGCTTTGATTCGGTGAAAGAGATTGTTGGAAAAATCTGGATTTATGTATTAATCGGTATTGCGGTGGGTGCTGGTGCTCATGGTTTTGTACCCGACGATTATCTTGCCCAAATACTGGGAGAGGGGAGCTGGTATGCGGTTCCACTGGCTATTCTGTTTGGAATTCCGTTGTATTCAAATGCTGCAGGAATTATACCTATTGTAGCAGTTTTAATGGAAAAAGGAGTAACGTTGGGAACCGCTCTTGCGTTTATGATGTCGGTAATTGGCTTGTCGTTGCCCGAAATTATTATTCTAAAAAAAGTGTTGAAATGGCAACTTATAGTCATTTTTATTGCAGTGGTGGCAGCAGGAATAACCACTGTTGGATTCATATTTAATTTGATTAATTTATAATTTAAACT
>JABMPI010000499.1 GCA_013203755.1 Bacteroidota bacterium | reverse complement strand
TTATAACAGAAGGTGTTCCGGTTAAAGACATGATTAAAGTTACTCCGGTTCTAAAACAGAATGGTACTAAAATGATTGGTGCCAACTGCCCGGGATTAATTACTACAGATGAATGTTTGATTGGTATTTTACCAGGAGGAATCTTTAAAAAAGGGAATGTTGGTTTAATCTCTCGCTCAGGAACGCTTACCTACGAAGTGGTAAATATGCTTACCGAAAGTGGATTGGGACAAACAACTTGTGTTGGTATTGGCGGCGATTCGGTTTCGGGATTATATTTTGTAGACTTACTTGAAATGTATGAAAATGACCCGGAAACGGAAGCAGTTGTTTTAATTGGTGAAATTGGTGGCGATGCTGAAGAACAAGCTGCACAATTCATAAAAGATCATATGACCAAACCGGTTGTTGCATTTATTGCAGGCCAGTCGGCTCCTGCAGGGAAACGAATGGGACATGCTGGTGCAATTATTTCAAGCGGTGCTGGTACGGCTGAAGAAAAAATAAAAGCCTTTTCAGCGGCTGGTGTGCCGGTTGCAAAAGAACCCGGTGAAATTCCCGGATTAGTAAAAGAAAAATTAGGATTGTAAATTCTAATTCGAAAATATATTGAAAAGCCGATTCCTGAAAAGTAATCGGCTTTTTCTATTGTATATTTTTACTGGATTTAAAGTTGCTGAATTGGAATTCTAAGAGAACCATGGAATTAAATGCTTATGGAAGATTTCAATTACATCTTCTTTTTAATCTTTAACTGCTGACCGATACGCAAATTGCGGTCACTTTTTAAATTATTTAACTGCATTATTTCGGTGGAGGTTATTCCTGCATATTTTCTTGAAATTTCGTCAAGGGTGTCGCCTTTTTTTACTTTATGATATACAAAATTGACATCAAGTGGTTTTGCTTTTGTTTTCTCTGAAGGAGTTGACGATTTGCCAATTGAGGCTTGTTTTTGAGCAAACGACATCGTATTCACTTTCGCATACTTTTCTTTTTCTTTTTCAGGAACATAAATAGCTAGTTTTTGCCCTCCGCGGATCATGTCGCGATTAATGTTATTCCAATATTTTAAATCTGATGAACGAACTTTAAACCATGACGAAATAAAGCCCACATTGTCGCCCGATTTTACTGTATATAAAATCTTGGCTTTCCCTTTTATGTCAACCGGAGTAAAATAATTACCTGAATTCTCCGTAGGATTTTTCAGCGTATTATTTGGAAAATATTTTTCACGCTTGTAGGCAAATACGGAAGTATCTTTTTCAATAAAAGCCATTATTTTTTCTTCAGGAAGAATAAGCGGATAAGGTTTGTTAGCTTTTGCCGGAATAACATCGCGCCGATACATCGGATTTAATGCACGGATTTGTTCTTTTTCAATACCTAATGTAGCTGCAATCTGGTCGAAATGGAGGTATTCATTAACAATAACCGTGTCTCTGTGTAGTGGAATTTCGGGGAAACGGGGCTCAAGTTTATGCTCTTTATAATATTCCATCGCATACATTGCCGCTATAAATGCGGGAACATAACCACGTGTTTCGCGCGGTAAACGATAATAAATATCCCAGTAATTTCTTTTTCCTCCCGAACGTCTTATGGCACGGTTAACATTTCCGGGGCCACAATTGTAAGCGGCAATTGCCAAATGCCAATCGTCGTATGTATTATAAAGTTTTTGTAAATATCGTGCAGCTGCATCCGAAGCTTTAACCGGGTCGCGTCGTTCATCAACAAAAGTAGAAATTTCTAATCCCAGCTCTTTCCCGGTGCCATACATAAACTGCCACAAACCATTTGCACCAGCCCGCGAACGAGCAACAGGATTTAAGGCAGATTCAATAATTGGAAGGTATTTTAATTCCAGTGGCATGTTGTATTTATCTAAAGTCTCTTCAAAAACCGGGAAGTAGTATGCTGAAAGACCAAGCATAACTTCAACTTGATTTCTTCTACGTTCAGTGTACATTTTTATGTAGTTTTTAACCACTTTATTGTACGATAATTTAAGTACTTGTTCCGAGTCGATTAAACGTTGGATGTAGATTGAGTCCGATAAATCTTTCGGAAAAGGGTTATTTAAATTTACTTCGGTTGAATCGAGTTGAATCGAGTTTTTAATCTCCCATGAGTTAACGAGACTATCCATTTGTTCGGTAAAAATAGCATTAACATTTTCGTCGATATCTGGCGAAGCTGTCAAAATAGAGTCTATGGAAAGCGTTGTGTCTGAGACAAGCGTAATAGTATTGCCAGATGCTTCCATACTATCAGCAGAAAAATAGTTTATTGTATGGGCATTTTGAGAATAAGCGGAAGTTGAAAAACAAAATAATGTAAAAAAAAGCAGCCCAAAAATCTTCATCCTCATAATTAAAAGTTAAATCTACAATTGAACCCGTATACCAACTGTTCATCTACACTTTGCATAGCAGGTTGCCAGTTAAAAGTTAAGTCTTCACTCATATCAAAATCAAAAAAATGGCCATCCACGCTGGCATCAATTATATTCAACCCATAAAAGGCAAACATGGTAATTACAAGTAAATCTCGATTTCTGCGGTAATAATCTTTTTGTTTATTTAGCACATTTTTAAATTCAGCTTGACCTGATGAGGACTCAAAATCGTAGTACTGTGAACCTTCCAGATCCAAATACGAATCGGTTAACGGATCGCCATCAGTTAAATCCAGGTAAGCAATTCTAAGCACCTTGTAATTTTTATTATTCCAGCCCATAAAATATCCAATGGTGCCAAATCCTCCATAAATCAACGGAATTTTCCAATATTTTTTGTTGTAACCCTGTCCTAGTCCAGGCAATAATGCAGAGTACAATGCCGCTTTTTTAGGCGAATGAATTTCTTCTGCATTTTTGGGCACCTCAATTATCTTAGTCGAATCGGTACTGGTAATCTGTCCCATAAGATTAGATCCCACCAGTAAAAGGGCGATTAATAATAAATTTTTTAGAAAGACGATGCCTTTATTC
>JABMPI010000498.1 GCA_013203755.1 Bacteroidota bacterium | reverse complement strand
TTTGTAACCTGAAAATAATACCAGGTGTTGTAGGCAATTGCAATGGAAATATGGCGTTGCAACGAACTGTAATCATCGCCCCATTTACCTGAAATTGGATTTAGATGCACAGTCTGTGTTTCCTCACGACCATCGCTTCCACTTTGCCACGGAAACATTGAACCCCGATATCCATATTCCTTAGCATATTCCCGTGCTTTGTCAATCCTGCGGTAACGGTAGTTTAATATTGATTTCGCAACATCCGGGAAAAACAGGTCGTAAATTGGCATGATGTAAAGTTCATCCCAAAAAATATGTCCACGGTAGGCTTCCCCATGTACTCCACGAGCAGCAATCCCGGCATCTATATTTACATTGTTTGGCGATGCGGCAACCATTAAATGGTAAAGATGCAGCCGAATTAGCATTTGCGATTTGGTATCTCCTTCAATCTGAATATCAATTTTATCCCATATTTTTTTCCAGGCAAGATCACTTTCTTTTAATACAGAATTGAATGAGCCTGCTTGTTTTAAGGTATTTATGCTACTTTCAAAAGGATTTTCAACATCATCATTTTTCGATGTAAAAATAGAACCGATTTTTTCAATGGTCAACTCATCGTTCTCATCTAAATTGGTTTCAAAACCAAAAGAAATTTCACCAGAAGTAGCCTTACTTTTAATTCCTGCCTCAAAAGTATCCCCGTTTTTTAAGACAATGTGTTTTATAGCCTCGGCAATCTTAATTTCTGATTGAGTTGTTTCAACAACTAACCAGTTTATATCACCCTCGGTGCCCTGACTTACCGATTTCAGCTGTTTTTGGTTCAGAGCACGATATCTGGCAACACCATCGTTTATAATATTCCCATTTAAAACCGATTGAATTTCAACTGTAGCAGAATAATTTAAAGGTTTTAAAGTGTACTGAAGTGCAACAAGATGTGGATTGGCCATGCTTGCAATTCTTTTGCTTACAATCAAGGTTTCTTTACCATTCAGATCCTTAACATGCAATTCAGTGTGTAATACACCGTTTGAAAAATTCAGCTTCCTTTTTATTGATATGATTTCCGCCTTGTTTATATCGAACCAGTTTTCACCTTCGATTCTGAAATTAATAAAAAGCCAGTTTGGAATATTTACAAGGTCTTCGTTTTCAAGATCTCTGTCGGCAACTGTTGAAATGACTCGATTGTATAAGCCTGCCACATATGTTCCCGGATAATTAGTTTCGCTAGCGCTTATTCCTTCCATTGCGCCCCGGGTTCCGAGGTAACCATTGCCAACTGTCAGAAGCGATTCACGCGATTTTTCTTTTTTCGGGTCATAATCATTATACTCCAACGACCACGGATTGTATTTTTCGGTTTTCGTTTTTTGTGTCATGCAATTCGTTAACGGGTTATTTATTGAATTCTTCGAATATTTTATTGAGGCCTTCTAATCCACCAATTTCTTCCAGGTCTTCCACAACAATATCTGCTCCAGCTTCCTTAAGTTCTTTGATGTTATTTTCTCGGGCAATACCAATTGTTAAACCAAAGTTTCCTTTCACTCCTGCCTGCACGCCTGAAACAGCATCTTCAACAACGATAGATTTTAAATAACCAGCTTTAACAATATCACAAGCTGTGGTAAAAATATCGGGTTCTGGTTTTCCATGCAATCCCAATTCTGCTGAAACCACTCCGTCAACTCTGGCTTCAAAAACATCTAATAAATCAACCCTTTCCAAAACGGGTTTGCAATTTTTGCTTGACGATGCAACACCTAATTTAATGCCTGCAGCTTTCAATTCATTAATTAATGCAATGGTTGAAGGGTATACTTCAACACCTTCCTGATCAAGTACATCGTTAAAAGCATCGTTCTTACTGTTTCCTAATCCACAACAGGTTTCTGTTCCCGGGGCATCCGATGGGTCTCCAAAGGGAATGTCAATCCCTCTTGATTCCAAAAATGCTGCAACACCTTTATAACGAGGTTTTCCGTCAACAAAAGGAAGATAATCACCGGCATGAGTAAATTCAACAAATTTTTCACCGTGTTCAGCTTCCCTTTTTCTGAGGTATTCATCGAACATTTTTTTCCAGGCTGCTGCATGGGTAAGAGCAGTTTTGGTAATTACTCCGTCCATATCGAAAATTACGGCTTCAAAGGATAATTTTTTGGTCATATTATATGGTTATTTATTGCTTCAACAATTTAAAAGTAGAACTGTTTACAAGTTTATTAAAATTTAAACCTATTATTTGATTGAAGCTCTTATATTGGCTATATTACAATAATTTCAGTTGGAATTGAAGGAAAAGGCATGACTATTTTTAATATTTTAATTATAAATTATTATGCAAAAAGTTAAAGATCAGCAAGATGAAACGTTTATTTATGATTTCAAATCGGTTGCCACTTCAGGTAATCGATGACAATAACGAAAGAATATTAGTTCCGGTATCGGATGGTTTTGATTCAGGATTAGAAAGATTTTATGAGACGTATGATACAAAATGGATTGGAAGAACCGGAGTTAATATTAACGAGATAAGTGAAAATGAAAAACAGGATATTGACAATAAATTCAGAGCAGAAAATTGTATACCTATTTATCTGGATCAGCAATTAAAAGCTGAATTTATAGAAGGATTTTGCGATAATACTATCTGGCCACTTTTTAATTACTTCACCCAAAATTCCCGTTATAATCCAATCAATTGGGATGCTTACATGAAAGTAAATCAATTGTATGCCGATGTAATTTCGAAATATGTAAAAGAGGATGATATTTTATGGATTCATGATTACCATTTGATGTTGCTTCCCGGTCTTATTCGCGAAAAATTCCCTAATATTTCGATAGGTTATTTTCAACATATTCCATTTCCATCGTTCGAAGTATTCAGGCTGTTGCCGTGGCGGGTGGAATTACTCGAAGGAATTTTAGGTGCCGATTTAATTGGATTTCATACCTATGATTACCAGCGTCACTTTATGAGTTGCGTTAGAAGGTTACTTGGTTACGAAACATTTTTTAATCGTATCAGATTAGACGAAAGAATTGTAAAAATCGATGCATTTCCTAAAGGTATTGATTATGATTATTTTAATGAAACAGCAAAAAATATAAAGAAAAACATTGGCGTTGAAAACTCTAATATCCATGAGGAGCTTAACGAGTATTTGCGAATAAGTAAGGATCGGAAGATTATTCTGTCAATAGACAGACTTGATTATACCAAGGGAATTCCTGACAGAATTAAAGCATTTGAACTGTTTCTGAAAACTTATCCGGAATACATCGAAAAAGTCAGTCTCTTTTTATTTGTTACACCTTCCCGTGAGAATGTTGCAGACTATATCGATTTAAAAAAGCAAATGGATGAACTGGTTGGATCGATAAATGGAATGTACGGAACTATTGGTTGGATGCCGATTTGGTATTTTTATAAGAAACTGGACAGGATAGAAATGATTGAATTGTATAATGCTGCCGATGTAGCATTAATAACTCCTACAAGAGATGGATTAAACCTTAATGCAAAAGAATATATTGCCTGTAAAACAGATAAAACAGGGGTACTGATTTTAAGTGAAATGGCAGGTGCTGCAAAAGAACTTGGGGAATCGCTT
>JABMPI010000497.1 GCA_013203755.1 Bacteroidota bacterium | reverse complement strand
TATTTGGTCAGATGAACGAACCTCCGGGTGCTCGTGCCCGTGTTGCACTTTCAGGTTTAACAATTGCTGAAAGTTTGCGCGATGGCGACGGTTCTTCTGAAACGGGTAAAGACATCCTGTTTTTTGTAGATAATATTTTCCGTTTTACACAAGCTGGTTCCGAAGTCTCAGCACTTTTGGGAAGAATGCCGTCAGCAGTTGGATATCAGCCTACATTAGCAACCGAAATGGGAGTTATGCAAGAGCGGATTACTTCAACTAAAAGAGGTTCTATTACTTCTGTGCAGGCAGTTTATGTGCCTGCCGATGATTTAACCGATCCTGCTCCGGCAACAACATTTGCTCACCTGGATGCTACAACGGTTCTTAGCCGTAAAATTACTGAACTTGGAATTTATCCTGCGGTAGATCCATTGGAGTCAACATCAAGAATTTTATCTCCTGATATTGTAGGTGAAGAACATTATAGTTGTCCACAAGATGTTATTATGTTGCTTCAGCGTTATACCGAACTTCAAGATATAATTGCCATTTTGGGTATGGACGAATTATCTGAAGAAGATAAACTGGTTGTTCATCGTGCTCGCCGTGCTCAACGTTTCTTCTCGCAACCATTCTTTGTAGCTTCTCAATTTACTGGATTAGATGGAAGATTAGTTTCTATTGAAGATACAATTAAAGGTTTCAGAATGATTATGAATGGCGAAGTTGACCAATATCCGGAAGCCGCATTCAATCTTGTGGGAACCATTGATGAAGCTATTGCAAAGGGTGAAAAAATGTTAGCTGAAAACTAATTCTGAAATTGTAAAAAATGCATTTAGAAATAATTACACCTGATAAAAAACTATTTGAAGGCGAAGTGAAATTAATTCAACTTCCGGGAAGTAAAGGGGGTTTTGAAATGTTAAAAAACCACGCACCAATTATTTCTACGCTCGAAAAAGGGACTATCAAAATTTTGGACGAAAACAACAAAGAGCAATTTTTTAATATTGACGGTGGTGTAATAGAGAATAAATCGAACAAAATAATTGTACTCGTTGAATCAGCATAAACAAAAATTATAATATTTTAATTTCCTCGTAGATTTTTATCTTCGGGGATTTTTGTTTCATATGAAAGTGAAATTTCTGGTCATACGGTTCAGTTCAATTGGCGATATCGTTTTAACATCGCCGGTGGTTCGTTGCCTAAAAAACCAGGTTCAAAATGCCGAAATTCATTTTGTTACTAAAAAGAAATTTGAATGCATTTTAGATTCCAATCCAAACATCCATAAGGTTCATGTTTTTGAAGATAATTTGGGTGAAATCTTTCATGAATTAAAAGAGGAGAAATTCGACTATGTAATCGACCTTCACAATAATTTTAGAAGTGGTAGGATTAAACGGAGAAATAAAGCTCCGGCATACTCGGTTAATAAATTGAACTGGCAAAAAATGCTTTTAATTCGATTTAAAATTAACCGTTTGCCCCAAAAACACATTGTAGACAGATACCTTCAAACAGTGTCTCCTTTGCAGATAAAAAATGACGGGGAAGGACTTGATTTTTTCATACCTGAAAATAAAGGGTTTAAAAATGAAGAGTTACCGGTTTCGTTTCAAAAAGGCTATGTTGCATTCGTAATTGCAGGCACCTATTCAACAAAAAAATTACCTGTTGAAAAAATATCTGAAATTTGCCAAAAATTAGACTATCCGGTAATTCTACTTGGCGGAAAAGATGAGTTCGACGAAGGGGAAAAGGTACTGTCTCAATCCAAAGGAAACGTATTAAACTACGCGGGTAAAATTAGTTTAAACCAGTCGGCGTCTTTGGTTCGCGATGCAAAAGTGGTGTTAACTAACGACACGGGATTAATGCACATCGCAGCTGCCTTTAAAAAGAAAATCCTTTCTTTTTGGGGAAATACAGTTCCCGATTTTGGGATGACTCCCTACCAATCAAATGACGTTTCAAAACTTTTGGAAGTTGACAACCTAAAATGTCGCCCATGCTCTAAACTGGGTCACAAAAAATGTCCTAAAAAACATTTTAAATGTATGACAGAAATTGATACCCGTATTGCATTGGATTGGATTAATCAGAATTTCTAACAACAAAATCCCATAATTAATAAGAACTTTTATGTCACGATTTCTAACTGTAATCTTTCTACTTGTAACAAATTTTACTGTTTCAGCCCAAAAATATTCCATCAATTTGTCGGGCGAGTGGCAAATTACACTTGATTCAAAAAATGAATTAGTCGCTAAGTATCCAGACGAGTGCAAGATAGACGGAACAATTAATTTGCCTGGCTCTTTAGCCGAAAACGGTTTTGGCTATAAAACATCTGGCTCAGATTATGGAATTTTAACACCCGAATTCAAATACATTGGAAAAGCATGGTATCAAAAGCAGATCGAAATTCCTGAAAATTGGAAGAATAAACAAATTGAAATTTTCATGGAACGGGTACTTTGGGAATCACGCATTTTTATTGATGGAAACGAGCTTTCGATACAAGATGCATTGGGAACCCCTCACATTCACAAACTTGGCTTTATTGCACCCGGAAAGCACGAATTAACCATTCAAGTTGACAATGGTATGATTCATAACATTGGCGACAAAGGTCATGCTTACGGGGAATACACACAAAGTATCTGGAATGGGATTATTGGCAGAATGGAATTGCAGGCAAAAGATGGAACCCATTTTCTTGCGGCCAATGTTTATTCAAATATTAAAAACGAAGAGCTTACTTTAAAACCTGTCATTCAATCAAAGAACGGCGGTACCGTAACCATTAAATATGAAATTGTTTCCTTAAAAAATAATGAGTTGGTTTTAAGTGGAAACTTTTCGAAAGCGATTAAAGTTGGTGAAACAAATCTGGAGTTACCCATTTCAACTCAAGGCAAGCTGAAAAAATGGAGCGAGTTTAATCCTGAAGTATACATTTTAAAAATGTATTTGACTTTGGGTGAAAATCAGGACGATTACGAAACGGAATTTGGCTATTATCAATTGAACCACAACGGGACCAAATTGCTGGTAAATGAAACTCCCGTATTTTTACGCGGTAATCTTGACTGTGTACATTTTCCTTTAACCGGTTACGTGTCATGTGATCTGAAGGATTGGATAAGAATTTTCGAAACCTACAAAGAATATGGATTGAATCACGCCCGGTTTCATTCGTGGTGTCCACCCGAAGCGGCTTTTAAGGCGGCCAACAGAGTTGGGATTTATCTGCAGGCCGAAGCATCAATTTGGATTGACTGGTGGATGAGCACCGACATGGTTGCTCAGGGTCGTCCCGAAATGGATACAAAGGGGCATCCCAAAGGTTTGGGGTACGATGCCGAACGCGACAAATTTGTAGTTGCCGAAATGAAGCGGGTTGTAGATACTTACGGAAATCACCCTTCGTTTACCCTTTTTTGTATTGGTAACGAACTGGGAAATTCGGACTTTTCAGTCATGAAGAATTGGGTGGGTGATTTAAAAAAGAAAGATCCACGAAGATTGTATGCCGTTTCTACGGCACGCGAAATCACAAATATTGATGATTATTCGGCAACACATTATATAAAAGATCTTGGCCGAACCCGCGGATTAAATGGTGCAAAAACGGATTGGAATTTCGAAAAAGTATATGGCAAAATGGACATCCCAATTATTGCCCACGAAATTGGTCAATGGCCCGTTTATCCACGTTGGAGTGAAATTGAAAAATACTCAGGAGTTTTAAAAGCAAGAAACTTAAAGGAGTTTAAAGCTCAGGCTGAAAAAAATGGGATTGCCGGTCAGGCTGATGAATTTGCAGATGCTTCCGGAGCGTTGAACCAAATTATGTACAAATACGAAATTGAATCGTTTTTACGGACTGAAAGTTGTGCAGGAATTCAATTGCTCAGCATGCAAGATTATCAGGGACAAGGTGAAGCATTAATCGGCTGGCTCGACTCGCATTGGGAAAGCAAAGGAATAACTACTCCCGAAAAATTCAAACAACATTTTAATTCAACAGTTCCGCTACTTTTAATAGAAAAATATGTTTGGGAAAACGATGAAATTTTTACGGCTAAAGTACAGGTTTCGCATCATGCAGAAAAAGATTTGCTAGGTGACGTTGTTTGGAAAATTTACGATGAAAATCAAAAGGAAATTGCAAAAGGAAATTTTAATAATATCAATTTGAAAAATGGTTCATTAACCGACTTAGGTGAAATAAAATTAAGTTTTGAAAGCATTACAATAGCTAAGCAATTAACCGTTTCAATCTCAATTGCAGATACTCCTTTTCAGAATGAGTGGAGCATTTGGGTGTATCCAAAATCACGAGGAAAAATAAATGCCAATAAAATTTTAATTGTGGATAAACTTGATGCTGAAACTTTGAATAAACTAAATTCCGGGGCAAAAATATTGTTGCAAGCTCATGAGCTGGGAACTGAAGAAACTTCTGTAAAAGCTCTTTTTTATCCCTTGTATTGGTCGTTAACTTTTTTCCCCGGCCAGGGTAAAACCAACATTGGTTTATTGCTTGATAAAGACTACCCGGCATTCAATAATTTCCCAACATCGTTTCACAGCGATTGGCAGTGGGAATCTATTTCAGCGGATGCCAAAGGTTTTATTTTAAATGAATTGCCGCACGATTACAAATCAATTGCCCAGCCAATTGACGACTTTCACCGCAATAACAAAGTGGGTTCAATTTTCGAATTGAAAGTTGGTAAAGGTAAATTATTGGTTTGTGGTTACCATTTAAATTCGGGAAAACCGGTTGCAAGGCAGCTAAAACAAAGTTTACTGGAGTACATGAATTCTTCTGAATTCAACCCAAAACAAACTATTGAAGAAAGTTGGTTACAAAAAATATTTGTTAGTATCCCTAAGGTAGAAAAAGCAAATCTACCTGAGGAATTTAGCCAAGCAATTTTAATTGTAAATGCAGCAGAAAAGCTTCAGACAAAAGATGAAAGTGTTGCGTGGAAATCGGAATTGGACGAAATTGAAATCGCAAAAGATGTTACTTACCAACTAATGGCAGACGGTGTTTGGAAAGATAAAAAGGTTTCTGCATGGCATGGAAAAGAAATGCAGTTGCAAATCGATTGTCCGGAAGGAATGCTTGGAACATTGTTAATTAATTTTACAGATTGGAACAACAGTGGAAGAACCGGAATGTTGGATTTTGAAGGCAGAAAATCAAAACTTGGTTTACATCGCGGAGAAAATGTTTGGGTAAAGTTCCATGTTATGCGTGAAGATAGCAATGATGGTAAGTTGATTCTAAAAACGAATGCTCAAACCGGGTCAAATTTAATGATTACTAAAGTCATTTTACTGAAAGAGTAAAATTATTCATCGGAAAATTTTAAGTCTTCCACTGAATAATCAGACACTCTAAAGCTCAATCATATAACTAATATTTGGAAAAACAATTGCTTCCATTTCCGGCTCAATTCAATTGGTATTAATTCCTTCATCGCGTACAGAGTGCAGTGGAGGTACGGAATTTTAAGATAAGAAATAGCAGATTCCGGCCTGCACTGGAATGACGAAGATTTAAAAAGGGAGTTGGAGTTTTTAACTTCAACAATGCGATTCGGTGCATCATCCAAATGCTTTCCCCAAACGCTCCAAAGCTTGTTCTAAAATACTTCTGGGGCAACCAATATTAATCCGTAACCAACCGTCGCCGCCAGTTCCAAATCGGCCGCCATCATTTAAACCAACTTTTGCTTTTTCAGTAGCGAATTCGCTCAACTCCTTATTCTTCATGCCATACGCTGTAAAATCGAGCCATATTAAATAGGTAGCTTCCGGCTTCATCACTTTTACTTTTGGAAGTTTGGTTTTAAAGAAATCTTCCAGTAGCAAATAATTCTCCCATAAATAAGCCAGCATCTGTTCCAGCCACTCGTCGCCGTGTGTGTAGGCAGCTTCCATGGCAACCGTTCCAAAAATGTTTCCCATGTGTAAATGACCTACACCAATGGCTCTTTCGTAGCGAGCTTTTTTAGTTTTATTTGGTATAATCACCAACGACGATGAAAACCCTGCCACGTTAAACGTTTTACTTGGCGCCATGGAAACGACACAGTTTTGCGCAATTTCATCAGAAAGAGAAGCGAGCGGAATATGCTTGTGCCCTTCATAAATTAAATCGGAATGAATTTCATCCGAGATAATCATTATATTATTTTCAAGACAGATATTTGTGAGTTCAGTAAGTTCTTCAAGAGTCCAAACCATGCCGCCCGGATTTTGAGGATTGCATAAAAGCAACAATTTTGTATTCTCATCAATTTTCGATTTCAAATCCTCAAAATCGAAAGTGTATCTTCCATTTTCTACTTTTAGCGGATTTTCAATCATTTTACGTTTTGTTCCTTTTACCGAATCGAAAAACGGAAAATAAACGGGTGGTTGAACAACCACTCCATCACCAGGTTTTGAAAAAGCTTCGATGGCGAAAGTTAATCCAGCCACCACGCCAGGACTAAAAGAAATCCACTCCTTTTGAATTTCCCAATCGTAGCGGCGTTTCATCCAGTCGATAATGGATTGATAATAAGAATCGGAGCGAAATGAATAACCAAATATTTCATGCTCCACACGTTTTTTAATTGCTTCTACTATAAAATCGGGAGTTTTAAAATCCATGTCGGCTACCCAAAGGGGCAACACTTCTTTCGATTTAAAAAACATCTCCCGGGCATCGTATTTTAAGCAGTTTGTTCCTTCTCGCGGAACTATTTCATCGAAGTTGTATTTTTTCATTTATAAAAGAGTCGTAAGTAATTAGTATAAAGTCACAAGTAGAAAAAGCTATATATTTATTCGTCGAAGATAATTTAATTCACCTTCCATTTCAACTTTCAAAACGAAATTGAAACGATTAAGATCCAGGCAAAGTTCAAAATCTTTTTGTGGCGACCAGCTTTGTTTTTCAGAATCGAAAAAACGTGCACCTGTACCGTTGCGCATAATTTCAATCATTTCATCAAAATTATTTGATTTGTTTTCCAATTCATTTTTAATGAATTCGGCACACAATGTGTCTTCATCGGTTGGGTACTCGCATGCATAACCCATACATACCAGCGATACTACTTCGGGTTGTTTTTGTTGAATATAACGAACAATAGCAGCAGCATTTACAAAACTTCCGGTAATAATTTCATCGGCTTTGGTTGCATTTGCAATTCCTTGTGTGCCCGAACTTGTGGTGTGAGCTATTGTTTTCCCGGTTAAATCTCCATTTAATAATTGCGAAGGAGAATTGCCAAAATCAAAACCTTCCGGTTTCTGTTCGTTTCTTTCGCCCACTAAAATATATCCCGGGTTTTTCTTTTTTAACTGATAAGCCAAATTAATATCCCCGATTGGGTAAATTTTATTAGCTCCCGTATCAAAAGCATAACAGGCTGTTGAAAATGCTCTAAAGACATCTATTATTACGGTGAGTCCTTTTGCTGATTTTGCTCCTTCGAGTAATTGTAAAATTTGAATATTCATGGCGTAAATTTAACCTTTTAAAGTTTCACAAAAATCTTCTTTCTATACATAAAAAGGGCTGTAAAATAGCAAACTGCTACACTAAAAAGTGCCCAAATTAGGGAGGCTGCTTTAGGATAAATATTAATTTTTTGAGGTGTATACTTAGTTACTAACTTTAATTTGCAAATATGCTACATGTGGCTTTGCTACCATTCTTTCAGCAAGTTTGTGAAAAATTGAATCTTTGAAGATCGAACGGTTA
>JABMPI010000496.1 GCA_013203755.1 Bacteroidota bacterium | reverse complement strand
GTTTGACCGCTTCGGTATCTCCCCAAATATTTTAATGAGCCGAATCTCAGATTCGAACTGAGGACCCCGAGATTACAAATCACGTGCTCTGACCAACTGAGCTAATTCGGCATTAATATTTGTTTTCAGTATCTTTTAGAACGATGCTTTCCTAAAACAGCGGGCGCAAAGTAAAGAAATAAATTTTTAATCTCCAAAACTTTTTTTCATCTTATTTAAATAATTTTTTCCCAAGATATTTAGATGGAACCCGTACCATTTTACACCTTTTTAATCAAAATATTTAAATCGCCTGTTTCAATCTTTCATCACTTTTTTTTCTTTAAAAAAAAAGTGGGTAAGCTACCTGTGTCGCACTGCTCAACCACCTACCCTTGCTGCCTTCCGACTCTGGGGGGATTCAGTAGGAGCGAGTCGCACAGGACTTACCCGGCGACAAAAGTAGAAATTTTTAATTTACCACCAAACAAAAAATCACTCACTCGTAATTTTATCCATACAAATACGACTTATCCATCAGATAATCAATTAAAATAAAATTTTGTGCCAATGTTAATTCTATACAAATTCAACACAATCTTTATGAATCGAGATTAAAAAATAAACATATCTTTGTGAAACCTTTTCTTTAAAAAAAAACTATTATGGAACAAAAATCTACTTCAATCTGGAAATCGACATTATTGTCTGGTGTTTATTTAGCTATTGCATTGATTCTCATTTCTGTTATTTTTTATGTTACAGGAAATTCGTTTTCAAAATTGTCTCAATACTTAAGTTATCCGGTAATGCTTATTGGTATTATACTGGGGCAAATTAGTTATAAAAAGGAATTAGAAGGATATATAACTTATGGACAAGCTTTTGGTGCAGGAGTATTAACATTAGTTTTTGCATCATTTATATCAGGTATTTACACCTATTTATTATTTGAAATAATTGATCCTTCGCTTCAAGAGCAGTTAAGAATTTTTACTGAAGAACAAATTGTGTCTCAAGGTAGAGTTCCTGAGGAACAAATTGACATGGCGGTTAATATGGCTGCAAAATTTCAAAAACCTGTAATAATGTTTGTAATGGCAGTTTTTGGAGGTGCTTTAATTGGCTCAATTATTTCTTTAATAACCTCAATTTTCATTAAAAAGAACCCATCAGACGAGGTTCCTGAATAAAAAATAATTAATTTGAAAAACATAGATATTTCCGTAGTTGTTCCTCTTTTTAACGAAGAGGAGTCGCTTCCTGAGTTGGTTGCCTGGATTAAAAAAGTAATGGACGAGAATAAATTCTCGTACGAAATTGTAATGATTGATGATGGAAGCAAAGACAATTCGTGGAAAGTTGTTGAAGAACTTCAAAGTAAAAATGCCTTAGTTAAAGGAATAAAATTTAGGCGTAACTACGGAAAATCGGCCGCTTTGTTTTGTGGTTTCGATGTGGTACAAGGAGATGTGGTAATTACCATGGATGCCGACTTGCAAGACAGCCCGGATGAAATTCCCGAACTCTACAGAATGATAAAGGAAGACGGCTTCGATTTAGTTTCGGGCTGGAAGAAAAAACGTTTCGATCCGGTTTTCACAAAAAATATTCCGAGCAAATTATACAACTGGACCGTTCGTAGAATGACCGGCATAAAACTGCACGACATGAACTGCGGTTTAAAAGCCTACCGTAAAAATGTAGTTAAAAGTGTTGAAGTTTATGGCGACATGCACCGGTATATTCCGGTTCTGGCAAAATGGGCAGGGTACAAAAATATTGGCGAAAAAATTGTAATTCACAGCGAGCGAAAATATGGGGTTACCAAATTTGGCTTGGAGCGTTTTATACGTGGCCCACTCGATTTACTTTCGGTTACTTTTATTTCGCGATTTGTAAAACGCCCAATGCACTTCTTTGGAATTCTTGGAGTTTTTATGGTATTTGTAGGTTTTTCAGCTGCAATATGGTTGGGTATTCAAAAAATTATAGAACTACAAAACGGAATTCAAGGCCATTTAATTACTAACAGTCCCTATTTCTATGTTGCGCTTACCTCGATGATAATTGGTGCACAATTTTTTATGGGAGGCTTTTTAGGAGAATTAATTTCGCGTAGTGCCAGCGAACGAAACAAATACAAAATCGAAACACAAACTTTCGAATAAACATTATTTATTATCATTTCAAAATGATTGAAAAAGAGATTCAATTCAGAAAAAAAAGAGAGTTGGGAGAAATAATTTCCGACTCTTTTGAATTTATAAAACAGGAATACAAACCACTATTCAGGTTAATTTTTACCTACGTTATCCCCTTTCTTGTTCTTTATGCGATAGTACAAATTAACGTACAACAAAAAATTGTGGGAACAATAGATCTAACCAACCAGGAGTCGTTAATCAAAAACATCGGCCCGTTTTACCTGAATATTTTTCTTTTCTCGTTGTTTGGCGTTTTTGTGCATGCACTACTTATTGGTGTTCTTTACTCGTACATAGAAATTTACATAAAAAAGGGAAAAGGGAAATTTGATCTTTCTGAAATTAAACTCAACTTGTTTGCTAACGGTCAATTAGCAATTGGTTCCAGCATTATATTTTACGTGATAGTTATTTTCGGGCTCTTCCTTTTTATTGTACCGGGCATTTACTTTTCCATTACTTTTTCGTTGGTGGTTATGAGTGTTCTTTTTGAAAAAAAGGGCCTGGGAAATGCTTTTGCCCGATCGTGGTATTTGGTTAGAAAACAATGGTGGCAAACCTTTTTTCTTATTTTTTTAGGAATTATAATTACCTGGATTGCAGGATTTGCTTTATCAATTCCCTCATTGCTTATCTATCCAGACACGAGTTCAGTTGGAGCTATGGAAACTGCAGCCGTTGAACTATCTCAACTTCATTGGGTATTAATGGGAATAACCTCTGTGGGTTCTTCGCTGTTTTGGATTGTTCCTTTTACATTTCTGGCTTTTCAGTATTTCAATTTAGACGAACGCACAAAACCCGTAAATCAGCATCAGGAATAATTGAAGCATAAAAAACGCAAAGAGAGCAAGTTCCACACCGTTAAATCAGTCTGAAACTTGCTTAATCTGCGTCTCAATAATGTTCGTCAATAATTTAATTAAAACAAAAATCCCCCTCCATTTTCTATTTTTTGCTTTACCGCTAAATAGTCAGTTATTAGATTTTTCATAATTATGCTAACCGGAAGAATTTCACCAATTTGAGCAGAAACTTGCCCAATTTCCAACTCTCCATTTTCCAGATCGCCTTCAAACATTCCTTTTTTAGCTCGTCCCCGCCCCAATAATTCTTTCATTTCCTCAACAGGCTTTCCCTGCTTCTCTGCCTCATTAACCTGTTCAAAAAAACTATTTTTAACCAAACGTGTTG
>JABMPI010000046.1 GCA_013203755.1 Bacteroidota bacterium | reverse complement strand
GTTAAAAATTGCTGAAAGTTTGTTGTTTACACCAGATACACTAAACTATTTATTTACGGGAATTAAGAAAAACGAATATACCATTGCAAGTACTTCTCAATTGTTAAAACCGGGAAAGCCTGAATGGGAATCAAAATTATTTGAGGCGGCTGGTATTCCGATGCAATTAATGGGAGAAATAGTTCAGCCGGGAGATGAAATAGGAAAAATATTGCCTGAAGTTATGGAAGAGACTGGCAGTGCAGAAATTTCGTGCGTTGCGGTTGCGTCGCACGACACAGCGTCTGCAATAGTTTCTGCTCCGGCAGATGGCGACAATTGGGCTTATTTAAGTTCTGGAACCTGGTCGTTGTTGGGTATAGAAAGCGATAAGCCTCTGGTTTCGGAAAAAACCCTGGCAATGAATTTTACCAACGAAGGTGGCGTGGATGGAACAACCCGTTTTTTGAAAAATATTATGGGAATGTGGTTGATTCAGGAATGCAAACGCATTTGGGACGAAGAGTATGAAATGGATTGGCAGGAGATAGTGGATTTAAGTGATTCTGTAGAGCCGTTTAAATGTTTGATTAATCCAGATGAGCAGATGTTTTTGAATCCCGGAAACATGCCGTTGGCAATTCAGGAGTATTGTAAGAAAACGAATCAATCAATCCCGGAATCGAAAGGTGAGATTGCCCGCTGTATTTACGATAGTCTGGTTTTAAAATATAAATACACGATAAAACAAATCGAATCTGTAACCGGAAATCGAATTGAAAAACTTCATATTATTGGTGGTGGGGCTCATAACAAAATGATGAACCAGCTAACTGCCGATGCCATTGGAATTCCTGTTTTTGCAGGTCCAACGGAAGCTACGGCAATTGGTAATATTATGATGCAGGCAAAAGCAATGGATGCGGTAAATTCTTTAACTGAAATTCGCAAAGTTGTCCGTAATTCATTTGAGGTTACAGAATACAAATCGTCGCCAAAATTGGATTGGGATGCAGCTTACAAAAGATTTGAGAAATTGAATTAATTCTATTTGTATGAATTTGAAATGAGATTCAGGTTGTAAATGTCAACCTCTTCCCACTAATTCAAACTATAAATAACAGAGAAGAAGTGCATAATACTTCCTGCTAAAACAAACAGGTGCCAAATGCCGTGACCGTATTTTAAAGTTCTCCACGAATAAAAAATAACACCAATAGAATACATTGCACCGCCAAGAAAAAGAAAAATAAGGCTAATTCCGGGTAGATTTTTCATCATTGGACCAATGGCAACAACAAACATCCAGCCCATTGCCAGGTACAAGCCAACCATTAGTTTTCTGAATTTGGTTAAATAAATAGAGCGAATTACTACTCCGGCGATGGCAACTGCCCATATTATTCCAAACAATGTCCAGCCAAAAGCACCCCGGAGTGCAGTTAATAGGAACGGAGTATAAGTTCCGGCAATCAATAAAAAAATGGCTGCATGGTCGAAACGGGCAAATAGGTTTTTTATTTTTATTTTAGTGAAACTGTGATACAATGTGGATGATAAGTACAACAACACCAGTGTAGTTCCAAAAATTGAGAAGCTTACAACATGCCAAATATTTCCTTTAATAGCGGCAAAAACAACTAATAATATCAGAGCTGCAATACTTAATAAAGTACCAATTCCGTGTGTAATGCTATTAACAATCTCTTCTCCAACCGATAATGTTCTGTATCCTTCCTTAACTCTTTTCTCTCTCTTCATACCAGAATTTAAATAATTGAATATTTTTATTAATTGTTCGAAAGTACGATAATTATAATTAAAAGGAAAGGGAGGGAAGGAATATTCAAATAGTATTATTTGTAAACTGCTGAATGTTAGTTGATTTGGGTTGGTTTGTATTCGTAGTTTAGAATTCGATATAAATATTTAGATGCGATTTATGGGGTCTTGACTGAATTAAAAAGAACCGTTCTCTCTATTTTGTATAGCTAGAGAACGGTTCTTTTCTTTTACTGCGACCTTCTTCTTCTTCTTTCTTCTTTCTTCTTTCTGCTCACTGCGACTAGCGACTGCGACTTCCTTCTTTCAGCAATTTCCTATCTGGGCCCAATCAACTCAATAAAAGTTCCATCCGGATCTTGAACTAAAATAAAAAACCGATCATTACCCAAACTTGATGGTACGTTGCTTAGTATTTCAATGTTGTTCTTTTTAACCCGCTCAATAACCGGATCGAGGTGATTTACCAAAATAGTAATGTACTGCATTCCTGTATCGTCGTGCAAATATTTTGGTTTTTTATGCCCAGCTTTTGTTCCAAAACTCATCAGTTTCCACTCGTTTGCTTGTGGGCTGTCTTCTAATTTTAACACGGCAACATCAATTGCTCTTCCGTCGGTTAAACCCAATTCTTTCGATTTTTCGCCATCCACACTAAATCCACCGGTTTTAGTCATGCCAATTATATTGGTGTAGAAATCTACCGATTTATCAAGGTCAACAATTACGTTACCAATGAAAATAGTTGGGTTACTAAATTTGCTTTGAGCACTGGAAGCCAATCCAAGGGCAACGAAACAGAATAAGACTACTAGATTTTTCATAATTTTTTTTGATTTAAGTTTTAGAATTCTAAAAGTAAGAATAATTGATAACAATATCTGACTTTTATATTCTCTGAAAAATAGAAAATAGGAAATTCTGACTCCCGCCGGAAGGTGTTTGATGGTTCTCCGTAAAACACTCTATTTTTTTGAAATTCGAACTAAATATTTCAGTAATTTCTTTTTCAGAATATTGTTGAACTTGCAATCCACTGCAAACGTTTGGCCCGTTATTCGAGAATGTACCTAAAATTAAATAACCACCTGAAACCAATTTTTCTGATACACTGTTAACATATTTGTTTCTGTCATTCTCATCGGTAAGAAAGTGAAAGACAGCACGGTCGTGCCAAAGGTTATATTTTTGGGAAGTTGAAAATTCTGTAACATCAGCGGCTAAAAAGGTAATAGCTTTTACTTTTTCACCCAGTCGATGTTTAATGGTATTTAAAGCTTTTTCTGAAATGTCGAGTAGTGTAATTTCGGAATAATTTTTATCGAGTAAAAAATCGCCAAGAAAACTGTCGCCGCAACCCACCTCAATAATTTTTGAAGTTTTATCAATATTTAGTTTTTCGATCAGTCGCAACGATGTTTCAGGAATGGATTGAAACCAACTTACTTTTGCTGTGTCTTTGGTTTGAAACACGTTTTCCCAATGTATTTTTCTTTCATTTGTTTTCATAATATAAAAGTAAAAATAATTCGGATTGATTTCTAAATAGCTGTTTTATGTCATATTGGAAAGTGCTAAAATTTGTTGAAAAAGATTTTTACAATAGCTTTGATAAAAATTAATTATGGAATTACCTCAAGTAAGTAATAATAACGTAGCTGGTTATTTAAATCAGGCCGAAATAGTACAGGAAACTGCTGAGCAAATCATGAAAGATTTTGGAATGTTTGGCGTCGAAATTACTTTTTCGGGCGATACCAGCCGTGCATACGACGAATTACATCATCAACTAATAGACCAAATTACTTTGTTGTTGGAACGTAATTACGATCTGCTGCTTTCTGTATTATACCAGGTTGATATTACCGAACGGGAAATTGCCCGTGCCGAACAAGAACTTCCGCATTACAATAATGTTGAAATAATTGCGCACCAGATTATTGTTCGCGATTTAAAAAAGGTTTTGTTACGCCGGTATTTTAAAGAGCAAGATTCTGCTTCTGAAAATTCGTTTGATATGTTGGAATAAGAAAAGAGATCCTTAATTCACCAATAATTTCTGGATTAAAAGAACATTCTTCTCGCCAGAATGTTTGACTGTTTTATGTTAGACGGGATACTTTTAGCAAAATTTTAATGGTCTGAACAAAATAATAATGATATTAAAACGAATTATGATAGTACTTCTCTCTGTTGTTGTCCTTTTTTCAATTGCTGTTTATATGTACATGAAACTGCCAAAGTTCGGACAGATTCCAAGCGGGCAGCATTTGGAAAGAATCCAAAAGTCTCCACATTTTAAAGATGGTATTTTTCAGAATTTGAATCATACACCACAAATGACCAACGAAAAGGGCTTTTGGCAAATGACGAAAGAGTATTTTTCAGCAACAAATAAAAAGCCTTCTGTTTCAATTCCATCTGTTAAAACTGACTTGTTGAATTTGGCATCCGATGAAGATGTTTTGGTTTGGTTTGGGCACTCCTCTTATTTTATTCAGATTGATGGAAAACGAATACTGGTTGACCCGGTTTTTTGTGGAAATGCGTCACCCTTCTCTTTTTCGGTGAAGGCGTTTGAGGGAACTGACCAATATTCTGCTAAAGATTTTCCCGAGATTGATTACCTCGTAATTACCCACGATCACTGGGATCATTTGGATTACAAAACAGTTTGCGAATTAAAACCTAAAATAAAAAAAATAATTACAGGGTTGGGTACTGGAGCTCATCTTGAACGTTGGGGCTTTGATGCAAAGTTAATTGTAGAAATGGATTGGTTTGAAAAAACAGATTTTGGCGATGGTTTTGTATTTCATACAACTCCTGCCCGACATTTTTCCGGAAGAGGATTTATTCATAAAAAATCGCTTTGGGTATCTTTTGTTTTGCAAACGCCAACCCTAAAAATATTTATTGGTGGCGATGGCGGTTACGATTCTCATTTTGCTGAAATAGGTAAAACTTTTGGTGAAATAGATTTGGCAATTCTGGAAAACGGGCAGTATAATCAGAGTTGGAAATACATTCACATGATGCCCGGGCAAGTTTTGCAAGCAGCCAAAGATTTAAATGCAAAACGTGTTCTTCCTGTACATTCAATGAAATTTGCTTTGGCCAACCATGCCTGGGATACACCGTTAAAAACCATTTCGGAATTAAATAAAATAGCAAATGTTTCTTTGGTAACTCCAATTATTGGAGAGCAGGTAAATTTGAAAGATACCATGCATAGTTTTTCGAAATGGTGGGAAAATATTGACTAGTGTCAAGTCAATTTTGAAGTTTCGGGTGCGTCATTCCGTCCGTCAGACGGATAGCATGATGTTCTGAATGTTACAAACTTGACACTAGACTATATGAAATATATATTTGCATAAATGCGACTGTTTCCTGCGACTGAAAACTTTTCTAATACCCCCTGATTTCTTGCAGTTTTAATGTCATCTCTTTCACTCTTTCTGATTGTTCAAGATAAAGATTCTCTGTTTCCTGCGGATCTGTTTTTAAATTGTATAACTGACCGAGTGGGCCACCCGGAACAGGTTCCGGATTTTTAGGTTCGGAAAAACCTCCCGATCCTAAATCTTCTATAAATTTCCAGTCGCCTATACGAATTGCAAATTTACCTTGACTTGAATGATGAATAACCGGTGGTCGATTGTTTGATACTTCTTTGTTCTGTGCTAATGAAAGTATTGAAAAACTGTCTTCAGGTTTTTCTGAATCGTTTGTTTCAAAAAGGTTTCGAGCGGTATCAAAAAAATCGGTTAACGAAATTGTTTGGTCAGATGTTGATCCTGCTTCAATTTTACCCGGCCATTTTACCATAAATGGTATGTGGTGACCTGCCTCCCAAATATCAGCTTTCATACCACGAAAATTGTGATTTGCACGGTGCTTATATTTTTCAATAAATTCGGGATGCCAGTATGCACCATTATCGCTGGTAAAAACTACAATCGTATTTTCATCCAAACCATTGTCTTTTAAACTTTGTAGCAGTTGCCCAACCTGGTTGTCTACCATTTGAACATAATCGCCATATTCAGCAACAGCAGAACTGCCCTTAAATTCATCGATAGGAACCCAAGGAGTGTGAGGAGCATTCATTGGGAAATAAAGGAAAAAAGGTTGATCCGCATCCTTTTGTTTTTCAATGAAATCTACAGCTTTATTGGTAAAAGTTGGTAAAACCCCTTCAAAGCTAAACGAGGGTGCCATTTGTCCTTCCCGCCAGAAAGCACCGGTTGCCCACGGGTCGGCATCCAAAGCATTTCCATTAGTATAGGCAGTTGGAGCTTCAACAGCCAAATTGTTTTCCATATACATATAAGGTTGAAAATCGAGAGAAGCGGGTAAAATAAAAGAGTAGTCGAATCCAGCACCTTTTGGACCGCCTTGTGCCGCTTGGCTGAAATCAATTTTTTCAAAATCTTTGAATCCTCGTAGTTCTTGTGTAAAATCAACACCCGGCTCTCCCTGATGGTATGTTCCATCTTTTAATTTTAAATCAACTCCCAAATGCCACTTACCAATGCAGGCAGTTGTGTATCCTTTGTCTCGCAGAAATTTGGCAACGGTTGGAGTTGTTTCCTCTATAAGTGAAGGACTGTAACCCAAAAGCACACCACTTTTAATGCGGCTTCTCCAGCAATATTGCCCGGTTAAAATTCCGTAGCGTGTGGGTGTACAAACCGATGAATTGGAGTGTGCATCTCTAAAAACCATACCTTCGGTTGAAAGTTGGTCGATATTTGGTGTTTTTACTTTTGAATTGGGATTTAACGCAGAAACATCGCCGTAACCTAAATCGTCAGCTAAAATGTAAACGATGTTTGGTTGAACGGCCTGACTCTCTTTTTTTACTTCGCATGAAGTCAACCAAAAGATTGAGATTAGTAGCGCGACAATTGTTAGGTTTTTGTATTTCATTGTATTCAATTTTATTAACCAATAATCCTTAGTCATTTAAAGCGGTCTGGCAACCATAATTCCTGTTGCCGATTTGCTATTCAATAAATATTCTTCCAATGTTTCTTCAGAAACGATCACTTTTTCAGCTTTTGAAGAGGCGTGCATTAAATGAATGCGTCCTGCTTTTCGAATCAAAATCCCAACATGGGAAATGTCTAATCCTTTAATTCCTGTGGTAATTCCTACTATGTCGCCATCCATTAATTTATTTTCCAATTCGGCAATTTTATTTTCAGGAATGTAATAGGTTTCTCGTTCAGAAATTTGAGTTTCCTGATTTGCTAAAATCTCAACGAACTCACTATTTTCTTTTAACTGGTCGTAACTATCTGGGTGGGTACTCATAAAATTAACCTTGTTCGGATACGCAGTTTTTGCAATTTCTTTAGAAACAGAGTTGGTGATTTCCTTTTGGTTGTTATCATAAATCCAATCGCTAAAATAGTGCAGTCGCGAAGGGTAGCCATCTAATTTTCCATTACGATAGCGGATTTTTTGCAATTCAGCTGCAAATTTTTCGAATGAATGCTCTTTACTTTTTATAGTGTTCGAAATGGCCAGACAATTTTCTGCAAATGTGGTGCAGTCCAATTCACGCAAATTAATAACCAGCTGTTCTTCATCAGTTTCAATAGTGTGTGCAACGTAGGGAGTTTCTTTAAAATAGCTGCCAACTTTAACCATTAATACTGCTATTGGAGTATTGGTTTCCTCAGCAAGAATATCTAAAACCTGGTCTAAGATTTCTTTGTCTTTGGGCTGAAAAATAAGTCGCTTAGTAATTTGGTAATCATTATTCTGTGGGTAAGTACAGGCAATAAAAAGGAGGACGATTAATGAAAAAAGTGCAAATCTCATTTCGGTACTAATTAGATTATTTTCCAAAAATAGAAAATAAAATGGATGACAGTCAAATTGAATTTCTACTTAATCGTGGTTTTAAAAAATAGAAAGTAAAAAATATCTTTAAATCTCACTTATCCGAACTTTCTTCTTTTTGAGCTTACTGTTGTTTACCAAATGAATAACAGATTCCATTTTCGAGGCATGCACACCTACAAAAGCGCAATCTTGTTTTATTTCAATGGTTCCTAATTCGTCTTTGCTCAGATTCCCCTTTTTGAAAAGCAGCCCGGCAATATCACCTTTCGAGATTTTATCTTTTCTACCGCCCGAGATATACAAGGTATTCCACTCAGCTGTTTTAGGGGTTGGAATGTCCTGAATCTCATCAGCCCGAAAACTTTTTGGGTTTAGAATTTGAATAAAATCGGGTATTTCATCCTCTTTCCATTTTAAAACAAAAGCAGTTCCGTCCTTTTTCATTCGGGCAGTTCTACCATTTCGGTGAGTAAATTCTTTGTCTTTTATTGGAATGTGGTAGTGTATTATATATTTAATTTCGGGGATGTCTATTCCTCTGGCGGCCAAATCTGTAGCAACTAAAATTTGGTGTGTACCATTTCTGAATTTAATAAGTGCCCGCTCTCTGTCTACTTGTTCCATTCCACCATGAAAACAGCCGTGGCGAATATTATTTTCGGAAAGAAAAGTACTAACGCGTTGGATGGTTTCTTTGAAACTGCAAAAAATAATTCCGGGCTGATTTCCGATTTGGTGCAGTGCATCAACCAAGGTTCCCAGTTTGTCTTTTTCTGGTGAGATTATTATTTTAACTTCTAAAGCCGCAACTTTTTCGTGTGAATAATCGATATAAACAGGATTCTCCAATCCTACAAATTCTGGAATTTTTACTTCCTCTGTTGCCGAGGTTAATATTCGTTTTTCGAGGTTTGGTAAAGCATCTATAATTTCATTCATTTCTGCTTCAAATCCTACTTCCAACGATTTGTCGAATTCGTCGAGCACAAGCGTTTTAATAAAATGACTTGTAAAATTTTCGCGCCGTAAATGATCTGCAATCCTTCCCGGCGTACCAACTAAAATGGCAGGTCTGTGTTTTATGTCAATTTTATCGAGCGTACCCGAGCGGCCGCCGTAAATAGCATTCACCTTAAAACCAGTTCCCATTTGCCGAACAACCTGTTCGGTTTGAATGGCTAATTCCCTGGATGGAACAATAATCAGCGTTTGTATTTCAGGGCATTTTGCATCTAATTCCTTTATTATTGGCAATAAAAATGCTAATGTTTTACCTGTTCCGGTTGGCGAAAGTAAAACAGTATTTGCATTTGAATGAATGGCCAACCGTGCTTCTTCCTGCATTGGATTTAGTTGTTCGATACTGAATTTATCCAGAATATTTTTTTGATTTTTTATGCTATTTGACATTCGGCAAAGGTACTTTTAATTTGAAGAGATGGTGATAATAATTGGATTGGGGGTAGTTAATTTAAAATAGGGCAGAACAACTATAACTTGCATTCGGTTGCGTTTTGGCAATAACTCAAGTTTTTATGAAACTTGGTCAGTTAGAAAACACCTTAGTGATTTTCTCTAGCGACAATGGCCCTGTTTGGTACCACGAAGATGTTGACAAGTATGGACACAGCGCAACAGGTTTGTTGAGAGGAATGAAAGGAGATGCTTGAGAAGGTGGACATAGAATGCCTTTTGTAGCTCACTGGCCGGGGAAAATTCAATCCAATTCAGTTAATAACCATCTTACCTGTTTCACCGATTTGTTGGCAACTTTTGCTGAAATAACAGGACAGGAACTTTCTGGAAACTCTGGAGAAGACAGCTTTTCCTTTCTACAACAGTTAACAGGAGATAAAAGTAACCTTCCCCAAAGAGAGAATCTTGTACTTAAAGGTAGTAAGAAAAATAGTTTTATAATTAGTACCGGAGATTGGAAGTACACTGATATACCT
>JABMPI010000495.1 GCA_013203755.1 Bacteroidota bacterium | reverse complement strand
GGTTATTCCTTTACCTGGTGCAGTTTGCCCGGCAATGGTAAGATTAGATATTTCTCTGATTTCCAGATTACTTTTAAGTCGGATTGTTCCGGCAACATCAAAAACAACCGTGCGCGGACCATTTATCGACTCAATTGCATCTCTAAAAGATCCCTCCCCTGAATCATTAAGATTTGTTACTTGATAAACGTCTCCACCACGTCCTCCATGGGTGAACTTACCTGCTCCCTCGGCTCCGGGAAATGCAATTAATTCGTTTGGTTTAATAACTTCTGATGATTTTGTTGATGTTGATTTTTTGTTGCTGGAATTACAGGCAACGATAAAAACCAATGACATAACAATAAAAGCACATTGAAAAATCCGGATTTTTTTCATGATTTAGGTTTAATTTAGATTACGATCGTTATATAAGTAAAATTAACAGAACTTTCTCCTGTTGAAATTATTCGAAAAGCAAGCTGCAAATCTTAGGAAAATAAATAAAAGAGAATAATTATGGTGTTGCAGAAGTAGCATATTTGTGTGGATTTAACGATGTTAAATATTTTACTAAATGTTTTAAAAAGAATTTGGTATAAATCTGCGTGAATATAAAAAAGGAGGTTTTTGTTAATAGGGGGAATTAAAAATAATTAATAGCGTTTTGCTAAGTACATGACAAAAAATTAAATACGTCAATATTATTCTGATTTTTAGAGTTTAATAGCACATTCGCGATGTAGGACAGCCCACATTTGAATATACTTTTAGCTTTCCTTCCATGTTTTTTAATTTCAATTTTCTTCAATTTTTCATGTATGAATATCCCGGTTTTGTAACACCAAACAAATGCTATCATTACAATTAAAGTTAACTTTTCAATCCGTTCAATATCCTGCAAGTGTGTTTTTTCAATGTCAAAACCATTTGATTTCATCGCCCTAAAACAAGTCTCTATTTGCCACCTTTCTTTATAATTAATTTGGGCTTGTTCGGGTTTATTAAACGATACGATAATTAGAAATTCAACACCCTTCGTTTTACAATTGACTTTACATCCTGAAACATAACATAATTGCGTCCCCATTCTTACAATCCGCCTATAATGTAAAAACTCACCTGTTTTTAATGAGTTGAACAACCATGAAGCTTTAATTTCTTTGTTCTTATGCGGGAGGTAGATTTTGAAGTTGTTCCGAATACGGATATAGTACCGTATTTTGTTATCATTCAGGAATTTAATCCATTTATCCCCAACAAATTCCCTGTCAGCCATTAAGCAATCGATGCAGTCTGTACCAAAAAGCTCAATAAACCTATTGACTAAATTAATCCTCTCTTTACAATTCGAATTGCCACGTTTGGTTAACATCTTAAAAAGTAATGGAAAAGCTACTCCTTTATATGTTACGCCAAGCATGAAAATATTAATATCGGTTTGGCCAAACTTCCAGTTAGTCCTATCGATACTAAGCTTTAAATCCCTTTTTTCAGGCAATAGACTAAATATAAGTTTTGCGATTAAATCAGAGTCCAGTGCATAATTGGCTATAAAACGTTGAACCCGTCTCAAACTTGAAGCTGCCAATGCTTCATTATCAAATTCATTAGCTAACTTTTCAAATCCAACAGTTTGAACTTTACATAGCGCAATAACAAACATGGAAATAAGTTTTAACCGTGATAAATTGACCTTTCCTTGAAAATGGGTATTCAATATTGAAATGAAATCCTTACTTTTATTCTCGACGTTGATTTTCTTCATTAGAAAAATGAGTGGTATTATTCTTCTAATATACTGAAAATCAACGTCTTATTCTAATTTTTGAAAGGTTATTTTGCTGATAATCAAAGCTTTATATTTTTGTCATGTACTGAAAGCGTTTTGATATTCTTCCTTTATGTAAATATTAAATTTGTTTATTAACTTATAATCAATATCGTCAAGACTAATATCCTTTGTGCAATATACATTTTTCAAGAATATCCCCTTCCAATATTCTCATTTATGTCTATTTGGATTAATAGTTGTATCCTGGACGCGAGAGTAATCCGAAATTAGCAACTTTTCATAGTACAATACGTCGGCAATAATTTTAAAAGAGTATTACGAATCCTGATAAACGATAAATTTTTTGATGTTGAATAGAGCTTGTGTTTATTGATTTTTCTCTAACTTCATCCATT
>JABMPI010000494.1 GCA_013203755.1 Bacteroidota bacterium | reverse complement strand
CCACCGTACCGTCCGCTAAAAGATCCAAAAGTTCTAATGGCACCGGTAATTTCCCGCGATTCCGGTATAATCTTTACTTCCCCTTCTTCGGTTCTTCCCTTTAAGATACTGGCAACATCAATTAAAATATGTGGCGTTTCGTTTCTTGAAAAAGTATATCGATGCACACCTACACGTTCGCTGGCAGTTAATTCTGCTACTATCTCTTTCTCAGGAAAACGAACGGCATAATAACCGGGAAATGCCACCTCTTCGTTGTGCGAAAATTTATTGTATTTACCTGCCTTGTAATCTTTGTAGGCATCATCTCCGGTTGAAGGAATAACACGAAAATGGCCGCCGTCACTTGCACCTGTTCCAACCAAACGCGTATGACTAAATCCCATAATCTCTTTGTCTCCATAATAATACCCGGCTGTACTAACCGGATTTTCGCTGGGAGCAAACAGCCCTAAAATTGGAATGGATGATATTTCAAATAGTGAGTTTCTAAGAAAAAAATCGGTGTCTGGGCCTAATCGCACCATTCCAAAGGGCATTGACGGGCCGGGAAAGTCATCGGCAGCAGTATAAACAGGAAAGCCGCCGGTGCCAATAAATGGATTAACCAGACTTCCCAATTTGCTTGGAATGAATGGAGTTTCCATTTTGTTGGGGGTGGCTTTTACCGTTTTTTTATAATTGTATCGGATTAAAAGAAAAAGAACAACCACAACAAAAGTCAGAAGAACAATCAAATAAAAAATAGCTTTGAAAATCTTACCTATATACTTCATCTGTTAGTTTTTTAGATTGTTTAAATATATTGAAATCCGGTATTTTTTATTCCTGCTATTTTAGATAAATCACATTATATTTTAACCAGAGATATCTGCTTTCGGTTTAATTGTTGAGATTAGAATTTTTTTATCACCGGGCTGAAGCCACGGTGTAAAATGCAAAATGTCTGGCAACAATACAAAATTTAAACTATTCGAAATTTAAATGCATTGCAAGTTTCATTAAGCTTTTTGTATTTTTATTGCTATAAACTTTAACTAAACGGCTTATGAAACTTTCTTTTATCTCCGTTATCTTAATATTGTTTCTTGGTAATCAGACTTATTCGCAACAAAATAGCACGAATGATAAAAGTCAGGATGTAATAAATATCGGATCAAACCGCGAATTATTTGTAGATTATTACCTGATTGATAAGCTTGAAAATGCAGAACTGAAATTGCACGAACCTCGTGATGAAGGGCCTGTGTTGTTTTTCGATAATCTGTGGGAAGGGCAGTTTAGCGCTTATTGTACTATAATAAAGGAAGACAATTTATATCGTGCTTATTATCGCGGAATACCAACTGCTGGAGACGATGGGAATGCAAATGAAACCACTTGTTATTCTGAATCTGACGACGGTAAAAATTGGAGAAAACCCAATTTGAATCTATTTGAAATTGAGGGAACTAAGAATAACAATATCATACTTTCCAATGCAGCTCCGGTAACGCATAATTTTAGTCCGTTTGTAGATAAAAAGCCTGGTATTTCTGCAAACGAAAAATACAAAGCATTGGGAGGAACTGCAAAAAGCGGATTAATAGCATTGGTCTCGCCAGATGGTATTCGATGGGAGAAAATGCAGGATTCGCCTGTGATTACCGAAGGTAAATTTGATTCTCAAAATGTTGCATTTTGGTCGGAATCTGAGCAGAGGTATATCTCTTATTTTCGAATCTGGACAAAAGATGGATTTTCAGGTTATCGTTCAATCGGTCGTGCCACTTCCAACGATTTTATAAATTGGACTGCAACTACAACCATGACTTTTGGCGATACACCCATGCAACATTTGTATACAAATCAAACGCATCCTTATTTTAGGGCGCCACAAATATACGTTGCAATTGCAGCGCGGTTTATGCCAAAGCGGCAAGTTGTTGACGAAGAGAGTGCAAAAAAACTAGGTGTTAATCCAAAGTACTTTAATGATTGTTCTGATGCAGTATTTATGACTACGAGGGGCGGCAGCCAATACGACCGAACATTCATGCAAGGTTATATTACTCCTGGAATAGGACTTAAAAACTGGGTGTCGCGAACCAACTATCCGGCGTTAAATGTTGTACAAACCGATTTAACAGAAATGTCAGTTTATGTAAATCAGGATTATGCGCAACCAACGGCACATCTTCATCGTTACTCCATGCGCTTAGATGGATTTGCGTCTGCATACGCACCTTTTGAAGGAGGAGAGTTAATTACCAAACCATTTATTTTTACTGGAGAGAAACTCTATCTGAATTTTTCAACATCGGCAGCCGGCGGAGTTAAAGTGGAAATATTAGATGTTGATGGAGTAGCTATTGAAAATTCCAAAGAGTTAATTGGAAATGAAATTGAAAAAGAGGTAACCTGGGAGAAAGTTAAATCCCTAAAAAAGCTTTCGGGAAAAGCTGTTAAACTTCGATTTGTTTTTAATGATGCACATCTTTATTCATTCCAATTTCGTTAAAGAAGAATAATTAGAAGTTAGGCTCACTCTACGCCTGGCAGGGGCATCTTTGATTTTACAACTGTAAATTTAAACATGCTACCTTGATTTACTTCGCTTTCAATCAACAGATGGCCTCCTTGTTTTTCTATAAGTTCCTTACATATTATCGATCCAAGTCCATTACTTTTTTCTCCTTCTAAACCTGCCCTATTTGTATTAATGTCTGGGTAAAATAGATTTTCAATAATTTTACTGTCCATGCCAACTCCGTTATCCTTTACAATTATTAAAATGTTTTTAGTGTTATATTCTTCTGTGGATATTCTAATTTCTCCGCCATTTGGAGTAAATTTTATGGCATTAGAAATGAAGTTCCTAATGATAGTTTGAAGTACATATAAATCTGCTAAAACATAAATTTCATTCGAAATTTGTACACTTAATTCAATATCCTTCGCTTTAAATTTTTCTTCATACAAATTTAAAATATCATCTATAATCTGGTTCAATTTAATTGGTTGAGGATTATATTGAATCTTGTTCATTTGAATTCTTCCCCATTCCAAAAGGCTTTCTAATAGTTCAAAGGTTTTTTCTGCTGATTTCTTTGTTAGTTCTGCATATTTTTTAAACTCTTCTATTGTGAGATTATTTGATTTATCACTCATCAGGCTTGTAAATCCTAAAATACCATTGAACGGACTTCTCAAATCATGGGCAATAATATTAAAGAATAAGACTTTTGAATCATTTAATTTCTTCAGTTCTTCATTTATTATAAGGTTTCTCTTTTTGAAATAATGTAAGAGCATATAACATACAATTAAAGCAGCCAGATATCCATATGCTACATCCAGCGCTTGTGTTTCAATGCTGGTATAATGTATTATTAGATTACTTGCGAAGAAGTATTCAAGGGCAATTAAACCTAGAAGGCTTGACATTGTCCCCAGAAGGATTATGATATGGTATTTTAATTTAGATATGGTTAAAAATGCTGCTAAAGAAACAATATATATTACAGGGATAGGCCAGTTAAGCCACCATTTTGAATGTACATAAATAATAAGCCAAATAGGATATTAAGTATATAGGCT
>JABMPI010000493.1 GCA_013203755.1 Bacteroidota bacterium | reverse complement strand
GGAGATGGCTACCCTGTGCGTATATCTTCCTAGGTATTCCACCACACTTTCCGGCGAACCAAAAGCCTGTTTGGCATAAACCACCCATGGTTTTTTTATAAGGTCGCGCGGTACATATTTGCTGATTTTCCCCTGCCGCTTTAGCCTGCGCAGCTTTTTTGCAAAACGCGCACTAAACTTTTTCGACATTTGCTTTACATCGAACAAAAAATTGCCATTTTGTTTGCTGCTTTTCCAATTACCATTTTTGTCGATTCCCCCAGCCGGAACAATAAAATGCACATGCGGATGGAACCTGAGTTGCTGATCCCAGGTGTGCAAAATGGCTATTGCCCCGGGTTTTGCGCCAAGCAGTTTGGGATCTTTGGCAAACAAGCACAGCGTTTCCCACGATTTTTCGAACAACAGGTTATACATTACTTCACGGTTGAAACGGAACACTTCCAGCAAATCGTGCGGTACGGTAAACACCACATGAAAGTATTTAACCGGCAACAGTTCCTGTTTGCGAGCTTCTATCCACAGTTCTTTGTCGATGCCCTGGCAACATGGACAATGCCGGTTGCGGCAACTGTGCAATACATAATGTACCGAACCACAACCGCTGCATACCATGGCCGAACCTCCCAGTTCCGGAGTACGGCAGACCGCCAGAGCACGCAGAACCTTTAGTTGATGCCTTGAAACGCCCCTTTCTTTTAGCAGGCTGGGTAAAAACTTTTTGATAACTGCCCCCAGTGTATTATCCGGGCACATTACCGTAGAGTTTTTCCATGGGGGCAAAACCTGCCTTTGGGTTCGACTTTGCAATATGGAGGTACATCATGGTGGTAGCTACATCAACATGGCCTAATTGGTTTTTTACGCTTACAATATCAAGCCCCATTTCCAGTAAATGTGTGGCATAGCTGTGGCGCAAAGTATGGATGCAAACTTCTTTGCCTATACCAGTCTTTTTTATACAGCCTCGAAAAGCATGGCGGATGCCTTCTCTGCTAATCTGGCTTCCACGTACCTTGCCATTAAAAAGCCAGGTAACAGGATTAGTGACTTCAAGGTATTTCTTTAGCCCTTTTACCGTAATCGAAGAAACAGGCACGTAACGATCTTTTTTGTGCTTGCTTTGGCGGATGTGTACCATGTTGCGGTCAAAATCAATATCGTTTATCCTTAGGTTGATAACCTCGGAGATACGAAGACCGCAATCGTAAATAAGGGAAAATAGGACCCTGTGCTTTAATAATTTTGGCGATTTCAGGATAAGTTTTATCTCGTGTTGTGAAAACACCACAGGCAATGCTTTGCTGCGCGAAACAGGCGGAAGTGCCAGGTATAGCTTCTCGTTTTTAAACATCTGAAACATGGTACGTAAACCATACACAAGGTGCTTAAACGAACTCATACTGGGTTTTTCATTCTGCCGGATTTGGAAAAGGTATTCCTCCATTTGGTCGATGGAAAGCTCCAATGGCGAAGTTTTAAAATACAGCACCATCTTTGATATTTGCATTAGGTAATTACGGGTACACGATTCGGATTTACCGGCAATGGTGTACTTACGAAGAAACTTTTCACTGATGGTTTTAAACTCCGGAACAGCTAAACAGGCCTGCTCCTGGTAAGATTTTCTGCTCATAATTAATTTGCATTAAGTTAAATGACAGAAAAATCATCCTAAATTTCCAACTATTTATAACTTTATGCAAAATAAGCTCCCGCATAGCGGGTTTAGTTCAACAACGTACATATTTCAGAGCGGGATTTGTGCGGTTAGCAACTGCGGATTCTCGCATTATCGTTCCGTCCTCGCGGACAGGAACGCTGCCCCGAAATCCGCTCCGCAACATGTACAAACCGTTAGCCACAATAACCTGCACTAACGAACATAAAATTAGAAAGAATTCAAAAAATGATATTTAGAAAAAAAAGAATATTATTGAGAAGTTAAAAAATTCGTTTGGAAAGCTAAAAAATGAATCATTTAATTTTGATTTAATCGAAAAATATTTCAGGGCAAAAGATAATTCTGATTCGTTTCAAATCCTTTCAGATAAAACTTGCAATGATATAGACTTTAATGAATTATTTATGTTTTTGGATAGAACTAACTCAAAAATTGGGCAACAATTCTTATACAAAAAACTAAGAACAATACCCAAAAGCGCAAATATTAAAAATGAGGAAAACATTATTGATTTGTTTTTGACTGATGTAGATTTCAGAATATCAGCACAAAAAAAGTTATTAGAATTACAACATTTGGATGCCTATTATATAACAACTCTATTCCAAGATGAGCACATAAAAGCCCCAAAATGGTTTTTCGTAACTAAGATTTTATCGTTTGCTTGTCTTATATCTATTATTTTAACACCGATAATTCGGCATTTTATATTTGTTTTCTTTGGTGTTTTTATCATAAATATGATAATTCATTACTGGAACAAAAGAAACTTATACCAGTATTTAGTGTCAATCCCGCAATTATTACGTTTAATAAATGTTGCAAATAAGCTATTTAGTATTGATCGATTTAAAGTACTAAAACCTAAACTTCAAATTTCCTTGCAAAATATATCAAGTATAAAAAAGAAAATGTCGCTTTTTAGGATGGAGGCAACAATGCAAGACGATTATTTAGCATTCGTCTGGGGATTTATAGAAATTTTTAAAATCTTGTTTCTTCTCGAACCGTTATTCTTATTCAGTGTTTTAAAGAAACTTGAAACTAAACGAAAAGAAATTGAAGATATTTATGAATTTGTTGGAGAAATCGATTCTTTAATTTCCATCGCTTCGCTAAGAAAGGGAATTGTTAATTACTGTAATCCTGTAATTGTAGAAAAGTCAAAATCAATTGTAAGCGACGCATTATATCATCCGTTGATATTCAATTGTATTGAAAACAGTATTAATATCAGTAATAAATCAGTTCTTCTAACCGGCTCAAATATGTCTGGGAAAACTTCATTTATAAGGTCAATTGGAATTAATGTAGTTACTGGGTTAACAATTAATACCTGCTTTGCTAAACAGTTTTCGATGCCTAGAATGAGAGTTTTTTCAGCAATTAGAATAAGCGATGATTTAATGAATGATAAAAGTTACTACTTTGAAGAAGTCATTACAATTAAAGAAATGATTGATAAAAGTGAAGATGAAAAATCAAACTTATTTTTACTCGATGAAATTTTTAAAGGCACAAATACTATTGAAAGAATTTCGGCAGGGAAAGCCGTGCTTTCTTCTTTGGCAAAAGGTAATAACCTGGTTTTTGTTTCCACTCACGATATAGAATTAGCCGATTTATTATGCGATGAATTTGATTTGTACCATTTCAGCGAAAAAGTGGATAAAAAAACAGTTGATTTTGACTACAAATTAAAAAATGGAAAATTAAAAACCAGAAACGCAATTAAGATACTTCAGATAAATAATTATCCAGAGAAAATTATAAATGAAGCAATTGAATTATCAAAAGAATTAGATAAAATTACTGTGGCTAATAACTAGGGCTTTATGCGGTCGGCACTGCCTGTCCCGAAAATCGGGAACCCAGCATTGAGCTCCGGTTGAACGAAAGTCACTTCGCAGTTGCATGCTATGCGGATTGGATTTCTTTTTTACATTCTGTTATACTCAATGCAGATAGTTTTTCGGGAATTGAGCAAAGCGAAATCACGAATACCAATTACAAAAATTAAAT
>JABMPI010000492.1 GCA_013203755.1 Bacteroidota bacterium | reverse complement strand
GCTTCCAGCAATGCCGACTGCACTTTTGCGGGGGCGCGGTTTATCTCATCGGCCAAAATAAAGTTGGCGAAAATTGGCCCTTTTTTTATGGTGAACTCCTCTCTTTTCTGACTGTAAATCATGGTTCCCAGTAAATCTGCCGGAAGCAAATCTGGCGTAAACTGAATACGCGAGTACTTTGCGCTAATGGTTTGTGCCAGCGATTTAATTGCCAGTGTTTTTGCCAATCCCGGTACACCTTCCAACAAAATATGCCCGTTGGAAAGCAAACCAATTAGCAGACTTTCAACCAAATGTTTTTGCCCTATAATTACCTTGCCCATTTCCATGGTAACCATATCCACAAACGAACTTTCTCTCTGAATCCTTTCGTTTAATTCTTTAATGTCAACTGCCTGTTCCATATATTAATATTATTACTTTTTTGAAATTTTTTGAAAGCACGAAAATATAAGTTTGCAAAGATAAAAAGCCTTTTATATTGTTAAAATTTATTAAGGTGAAATAAGTCGTAAAATAGTCGTCACCCAACTTTAAGTTCGGTGACGACTCAAATCTAATTACGAAATTTTGATTTCCCTTTCTGGTTGGGGTTTAACTTCCTCACGTTTCGGTATAATAACATTCAAAATACCTTCGGTATATTTGGCTTCAATTTTATCGCCAATTACGCTGTCTCTGGGAACGGTTCTTTTGTTTTTACTTGATGAAATAGAAATCTTCAAATCCCCCTTGTATTCCCCCTTTTTCTAAGGGGGACGCGTCCTCCTTGGCGAAGGAGGTGGCTGACGTAGGAAGCCGGAGGATTGCTGGAAACACCACCATTCTTTATAAACCATAATATTTTGTTGATAAATAGATTTTAATTCCTACACTTTCGTTCAAACAAACTGTTATTTTTATGAACCGAGATTGACTGGTTTTTAGGGAGATATCTAAATGATAAATCCGATAGTTTTTTGAATGAAAAGGATTGAATAAACAGACATCACTTAATAAATGAAAATAATTTGAAAAGCATATGGATATAAGAGAACAAATTGTAGATGATCAAATTGAGAAACTAAATATTAATTTAGGTTTGAACGATGTTAATAAAGCTTTTCAAATATTTGGGCATAGCCTTTTTACAGACAACAGTGTATATTCGTATGATCCAAATGATGATGTTGATGGCGGTCAGGATAAACAAATTGACAATATTACGATTGAACAAAAAGATGGAGAGGGAATTATTTATATAACTCAAGCAAAAAATGAAGATTCATTTTCTTCGAATTCGCTAATCCAAATACGGAATGGTTTGAATTGGATCTTCAATAAAAAGAAAGCGGATGTTGACACATTAACAAATACTAATTTCAAAGACAAAATTAAGGATTGTAAAAATTTGGTAGCTCTAATTGGCCCATCTAATATTGAAGTTAGAGTTGCTTACATTACAAATGCTTTATCTACCAATGTATCAAATGAATGTGCCCAGGAATTACATACTATTGTAGAACAATTTGACAATGATACATATTCTAAATTCACATTTGAAATGATTGGAGCAATTGAAATAGTTGATAGATTAAATGCACAAGAAAAAAAGAATAAAAAAATTAATGCAGATATAAAAATTAAATATGATGCAAATTCACCTTCTCTAATTAAGTATCATTCTCATGGATTAAAAGGGATTATTTGTACTACAACTGCTAAGGAAGTGGCTAGAATAGTAAATGAAGATGAAAAAGGCTTTGTGTTCGATTTAAATGTAAGAAAGTATTTAGGAAATTTAGGCACTGTAAATAAGGATATAAAAGAAACTTGTTCAGACGAAGATTCAAGCCATTTATTTTGGTTCTTAAATAATGGAGTTACTATTGTTTGTGATAAAGTAGACCCCGTCACTGATCCGGACAATCCTCACATGAAAATTGAGAATTTTCAAATTGTAAATGGTTGTCAAACATCTTCTTCTCTCGCAATTGCAGAAAAGGAAAATCTTTTACAAGAAAACACAAACGTAATTCTTAAAATATTTGAAACTTCAGATTTAAACCTTGTTGACAAAATAGTATTGACTACAAATAACCAAAATAAAATAACCAATAGAAACTTAAGAGCAAATGATAAAATTCAAAGAGATTTAGAGAGGGCATTCTTAATTCATGATTATTACTACGAGAGAAAACCAAGACAATTTCAAGATGTTGATTCACAAAAGATAATTCCGAACGAACTAGCAGCTACAGCATTTCTTGCAATTGCTTTAAAAAGACCTTCCGATGCACGAAGTAGAAAATACAAAGTTTGGAGTGATTATTATGAAAGTATCTTTAAAAGTACTCATGTTGAAACATTTATTGTGAATCATCTTATAAAGCACAAGGTTTCTAAGTTCATTAATAATTCAAAACTCGTAACATGCGAAAATGAAATTAAACGGTATATCGCCAAGAATGGTCAGTTTCATATTGCAAGAATGACAAGTTTTATTTGGAGAAAAACTGATAATTGGACAGACGTTGAACTTTTAAAAAAACAACTTGCAGAAATTGAATCTTCTCCTGATTCGTTTGATGATAATATTCAACAAGCTTTTGATGCAATAATTGAACTTTTAAATGCTAATAAAGGACTTCATGTCGACTTGAATAATACTTTAAAGTCCTCATCCTTTGACAGTCTTATGAGTGCAGAATTACATAAAAAATATAGCGTCTAATAACACATAATAACACTGGTATATATTCATGAAAAATAGAAATCAACAAAATATTCCAATAATGACAACACAACTAAGTCAACAACAACCCAAACCAATCCTCCCAGCCTGGGCGCGGATAATCCTGTTCATAATCGCATTTTTAATCCTAACCACCATCTTTCAAATTGTTGGATTGTTGTTGGCGGGAATCCCATTGTCGGAGGCTGGGAATTTAGAAAGTGGGGGAGCAGGAGTATTGTTGATTTTACAACTTTGGAGTTTAGTTCCTTTGGTATTTCTCGTTTACATTTTTAGAAAATATTTGGATAGAAAATCGATTGTATCGCTTGGTTTTTCTCTTAAAAACAGAGGAACAGATTTTGGTGTGGGTTTATTAATTGCAGTGCTGTTAATTGGCGGCGGTTCTTTGCTTTTAGAAGTTTTAGGAGCGGTGGAATTC
>JABMPI010000491.1 GCA_013203755.1 Bacteroidota bacterium | reverse complement strand
CTTCCGGATTTTGCGAATATACTATTGACGGAGCGACTGCTATTCCCGCTATCGCCAGGCTGGTTTGTTTTAAGAATGTCCTTCTAGGTTTATTCATCGTTTAGTTATTTTGATTTGAAATAATTTAAGTTTACCAAATAGATTTTAATATATAAATCTCCAAGTGCTCAATTCGGATTTCTTTTCCAATAAAATAAACAGCTGGGTATCATTGCTATTTAACTTGAACCACAACTGATTCCAAAGTATAGGGAACAATCCGAACAGGCCCAATTAATCCGGATTTTAACTTGTCTTGTTCGCGGCGAATACCACCATCGTGCCACCAACGCGATTTTTCATCGTGAAGGTTGTCATCCGGAATATTCCAGCTTGCTTTGTTTGATAAAAGGTTAGCCGTAATAACAGTAATATTATTGCTTCCTTCTTTCAGGTATTCTGTCACATCTGCTTCAAATGGTCCCCAGGCAAAATACTTAACTAAATTGCCATTTACCCAAATTTCGGCAAAGTACGCTACTTCTCCCAAATCCAATTTCAATTTGGTGTTTTCAGCTAAATACCCGGCAGGGATGTTTACCGTTTTCTTATATATTCCTCGACCTGAGTACCACCAAAGTCCATAGTCGGTCCATGAAGCTAAATCAACAGGAACTGCAGAACAAGTAAATTCCAGCGGTTCTAAAAGCCCCTCATTAATATTATTTATTTGAATAGAAAGTTGTACCTCATTTTTTCCATCTTTTAAATAGGGCTCAATATTTAATTCGCCTTTTTTTATCGAATTTTCAACCTTCACCCTATTAATAAAGAAGTTGAAGTCTCCTTTTATTTTGGGTAAGGAAATTGATTTTGCCCCTGTTGGCACACTTGCACTAAACCAAAGCTGACATGGATATTTAATTTCATTGTCAGGCCTTTCAATATTCCCCCATTTTCCAAGAGGAGGAGAAGCAATTTCCATGGCTTGCAAAAAAGAATATTGGTCGATTGAAGCCAACCAACTTTCATCGGTTTTAATAATTTGCTTTTCGCCAGATACCGATATAATTTCCAACTGCGCAAGCAATGCTTCGCTCTTTATTACACAGACTTCCAGAATATTTTCTCCGGTTTTTAGGTAACTTTTCAAATCAACAGTTTCCACAGATTCCCATTCCTCATTTGTTACAACTTTTTCACCGTTAACAACTAACTCATACTGTTTGTCGGCAGTAATATGCATTATCGCGGTTTTTACTTCAGCATTCAAATTGAAGGTCTTTTTGAACCAAACTTCCGGGCTAACCAGTTTTTTGGAAGAATCAAAATAATTAATCCACGAAGCATCCCAGCTACTTAAAAGCCGTTCGCTTGCCATCATTTTGGTATATTCTTCTTTAACTTTTACCCTTTTCCATCTATCATTATTTAGTTGATTTGGATTATCAATTATTGGTATTGACCACTGAAATTGCATAAGCGGAAGTTCTATTTTACTTTCCGAAATGTCATCTGTCCATTTGTAGTCCAAATCATGTTGAGACAGTAAAAAATCCCATTTGCCGTCCAATACAATTTCCTCTTTAGTATTTGTTGATGTCCAGTTTTTCGTTAGCTCACTTCTATTTTCATCAATGATAATTGAATGATTTCCGGATTTTGCCCAGCCTTCAATTTTAACACCGTTATTGTCTTTTTGAATACTTGTAATTTCCAAATCAGTTTCTGTAACCAAAGTAGATTTTGTTTGCTCTGAATTATTTGGATGAAGCACAACAAAAGTAGCTGCCAGTGGATTGAGCTCTAAAATCAATTCCGTTTTCCCGTCTTTCCATCGGTAATTATGAACTTTTTGCACCTTACCGTCTTCCGGATTCCACAGTTCCGGAATTCCTTTTCCGTCGAAAGCCACTTTGTATTTTCCTTCGGTTTTTGTTTCATTCACCAGGAGATAAAAATTAGTTGACCCAACACGGCGATGGTTAAATTTCAATCCGGTTTCTGTGCTGGATTCCACGTCAATATCTGGCCCTACGTATTTATTTAGAATAGAAGGTGTTTCCCAAAGGTATTGCGTAAAAATTGCCTTTCCTCCTGAATTGTATTCCCGAACATGATAATTGTGTTTCTTTTCAACATCTAAATTGTACATCCGGTGATAAATTTTTGTTGGGTTCATACGGAACAATTCATTCATGGCGTGATGTGCTCTTTTATTCTCCTCAATTCCTTCAGGTGAAAAATAAGGGATGCTGCCCACTGCCAGAACAATTCCACCCTTTTCGGCAAACTCTTTTACCTTTTCGGCCGAAGCCTTGTCTATCGCTTTTATATCGGCCAGAATCAAAACTTTGTACGATTCATTTTCAATTTGCAAACCTTCCGGTGTAGCATTCGATTTTGCCATAGAAGTAGGGTCAATAATATCGTAATCGTAGTGATTCTTTAATAATAATCCCTGCAATTCATCGTACACTTTATCCTGAAATTTAACCGTGTGCCCATCGGCCCATTTCTCGGTTAGGGGATATAACATGGCCACTTTGCACACATGTTCTCCTTGCGAAATCATATAAGAAATACGCTTGCTGTAGTCTGCTAGCGGCTTAAAATATTTCCAGTAAGGATTCCGGTAAAACCAACTCGCCGGGTAATCGGTTTTGGTAATTGGTGTTTCAAAATCGTAATGAAAAAGGTGAGGAACAAACATATTTACACCGTAAGCACCAAGCATAGCAAAACCATAACGGTACTCTTCCAAAGGAATTACGTAGCCGCTTCCGCCCATTGCTTCAACCATTACCCGCTCTCTGCCGTAAAGGTGAGCGACAGAACTTATCTGCTTGGGTTTTATCCAGTTAATAACGCGAGGATAACCATAACGGAAATATTCATTGTCTGAGCCCGGAACCTGCAACTGCCCCATGGTTTTAAAATAATCGCCCTGTCCGTGGTAGTTTTTATAATCCTCCTCTGTATGACCGGTCACCCAAATTCCATGTTCTTCGCACCAGTCGTGATAGGTAAGAAACCATGCATTGTGGTAAAGTTGCGCAAAAACATCATAGTAATCGAAGTTCGTTTCTAATGCTCCATTGCCATTGTTATAAATAAGCAGTGGCAACTTTGTTCGCAGGTCGTATCCTTTAATCTGAATGAACTTTTCTAAAAAATCATCTGTCCATACCAGGCTGTTTTTATCTCTTGTAGTTGCACGGATTTCATCGAAAAAAATGCCCGGAATTACGGAGCCAAAATGTTCTCCATATCTAAGGTAATATTCTTCATGAGTAGTTTCTATAAAAGCTTCAACCGCCTTTTTATCCAAATAATCGATTTGCTCTCCTGTATGATTTTTTTGCACAAACGATGTGTATGCCCATTCGCCTTCTGGTACATCCCATACCTTTCCATTAAGTCTGGTAATATCAGTAATCGTTTCAGCATCAATTTCACCATCCTTCAAAATTCTGGCGAAAAATATTCCAATAACATCCTCAGGTTCCTGAACCTTTATTGAATTGGGCCCATGAACTTCCATCTTTTTATATTCAAGCCCTTTTTTGATATACTCTTGTCGGTTCTTTTTGAGCGTTCTGCCACCAGCACTTCCACTGGGCCATTTATCTTCGTCGTACAAGTAAGCATTGAAATTATTTTTTGCAGCAAAATCCACGGTAACATCAACTGCATTCCACCAGCCTTCAGAGAAATAGGGTGTACCTCCTTTGTTAATTCCTGCCCGGGCGTGCATAAATGCACCATCAATACCCTTTTCTTTCATCTGGTTAAGCTGGAAAAGTAATCTGTCTTTTTCCAATGTTCCGTTCCACGACCAAAATGGTGTCATAGAGTATTTGATAGGCGGATTTATAAATCCTTTTTTTAGTTCATTCTCTTGTGCATGAAGAAAATTCCCCTGGGTTAAAACAAAAAGAATACTTAAAAATATTACACTTGATTTTTTCATTATTAGTTAGTTTTTTAAGTCTTTTGAAGTAGCTAAGGCAATTACCCGGCCTTCACTTCCAACCGCATTGTAAAAGTGGTAAACAATGCCATCCCATTTTATCACCCAGGGTTTATGGGCATATTTTTCATCGTAATTTTCTGAGGGAGCAATTAAATCATCGCCTTGCCATTCTGTCCAATTTACCAAATCATAGGAACAGGCAAATCGCTCAAATGCACCAGGTTTCCAAAATGCGCCAAAGTAGAACATCACATAAATATCACCTATTTTTGTAATTTGGGCATCTCCACAAATTCCTTCATTATGGGTTATTACAGGGTCATCACCCAGTCGATTCCAATTTACCAGATCATCAGAAACTGCCATCCCAATACTTTCAAAATCAGCTTTATCCGTTTTCTTTCCTTTTGCATTGTAATACATTACATACGGATATCCGGTAAGTTTTAAGGAATCATAAATTACAGAACTTTTATAAATCTTATTTTTTTCGAACCACCGCCCATCTTTATCGTCGGGTTGTAAAACAGGTGTTTTTACCCTTGTCCATTCATGGGCAGAATCCAACGAAAAAGTACTCGCCATTCCCACCGCTAAGGTTCCTTTTTCATAACCTTCGGTGGCTCCTCCCAAATACGACATCCAATATTTGCCTTCGTATTTTTTGGCTTTGTACGATCCACCCCAGTTAATATCTACCAAAGCCATGTAACCTGCTTTCTGGTTAGCATCCCAGGTATTTTCCGTAAAAGAAAGCAACCTTCCTTTTGAAGTCCAATCCAGCAAATTGTTACTTTCAGATAACCACGTTTCATATCCTTGTCCATCGTAAATAATATAGCTCATCAACCACTTGTCATTATGCCTGAATATGGTTGGACTATCAATCATTTTGGTTGTATCTGGATGTTTGAAAACGATACCATATTTGAAAGGAGTATTAATTTCAAGAAAAATACTTTCCATTTCTTGCAGAGAAACAACCTTCTTATCATTTATAGTCTTTCCGGTCTGGCATGAAAGAACTACTTGCAGGAATATAATTGCCAGTAAAAATTTTGTTTTCATTTTAAATGACGTTGTATATACTTATGCATGATTGGCTTGCCAATTTCCTCCCTATCAACATTGAATAGAAAATCTTTTGGAAGTGGTGTCGGATTGTAATATTCCAGTCGTTTCTTGTTTGCAATGTGGGTTTTTACACCGAGTTTTCCCGATGGAATTTTAACCGAGATATCAACTATTCCGTTTTTTTCGTTTACAGTTACAGGCGTATTCAGCACTTTTTGCCTGAATTTCTGAAAATCGTCATCGGTTTTTATTCTTTCTTCGGTTTTCCACCACATGGCGATTGCACCCTTCCCATTATCAGGATGTTGAAGTGTTAAACGCAATCCTGTGTTGTTCGCCATTTTAAAACTTTCTCGTTTTGGTTGATAGCTAAACCCATCGTTAAAGAGCGACATTTTTAACCCCTCATCCGCATTGTCCCACAAAATACGGATGGCAATCGCCACATATTCAAAGCGCGCGAAAAAGGTATTGGTTTGGTCAAAAGCCACTTTACCGCCCACTTCAGGTACTGTCATTTTATTTTTTCCGAACCAGATTTCATCAAAAGCATTGGGCAAAATGATGGTTGAATTCAGGTATTTGTTAATGCAATTGCGGTCTTTTTCGCCCAAAGCAAGCATCACAAATTCGCCTTTATTTTGTGCCGACTGCATGAAATACATCAAATGGCGGGCTTTGTTCCAACCTCCATTTGACGGGTAGTTGGCCGGCATCAGGTGTTTCATTTTTTCGCCCATTCCTTCGGCTGCCCATGTGCCGTAATGATCGTCACGGCCTTCCATGTTGTAGGCAATATTTAGCATTTGCGGAATTCGAGGGCTACTTAAATAGATTGCAAAAGCTTTGTCGTCGGGACTGTAACTTTGATTTGACGAGGCAATGGAAACTTTATTGCCAACAAAGTCGCAGGCGTATGTATTTGCCAGACTGTCCCAGCGCTGCACAATAAAGCGGTTAGGTCGGTTCATTAACTCTTTCTGTTCGGGTGAAATTCCAATTTGTTGAAGTTCAGACAAACAGATCTGATGAAACAGGTGATTATTCGTATTTTCCCATCCCAGCAAAGGATTCATATATTTTTCCTCCAACAGGTCGCGGCCAAAAACGCGGTTGTAGTCGCGGCTGTGTGCACCGCCAAGAAATCCTCCGCGTTCGTTGTAATGGGAACACAAATCATTCATAAAAAACCGGATGGCATCCGCAGCCTTTCCTTTGATATCTGCATCAGTTGAAAACCGGTGAAGGAGAAGCAGCGATTCCAGATCGACACCGCAATAGGTCGGACTATCGTATTCGCGGTTACCATACCTTGCAACGTGATTCAGCCAGATGTCGAAAAACCTTCTTCCTTCCTCCAATACCGATGTTTTTTGGTAAGCCTGCCCGATAGCGACGAGGTTCCAAATCCGCATCAGGTAAATATTGGTGTATGATACTCGTATGGGTTGGTTTCTTATTCCAATGGTGGCCAGCTCAAAAATCTGATCCAGCGTTTTTCTGGCTTCCGGCGAAAGTCTGTCATCAAAAAGTAATTTGATTAGTATTCCGTACTGAACACAAAATTCCACGTTATTGCCATCGCCAACATCCCCTCCAGTCTCAGACCAGCCCCAATACATGTTGCCATAACTTCGTGCGTTGGGATCAGAAATGGCCCTAGTTTGAAGCAGTTTCAATGCCCATTCAACCTGCTCAGGTTTCAAAAATTTAGCATCCAGTGCGTCAACCAAAAACATATAACCATCGCGAACACCCAATTGCGGGGGAGTTTGCTGAAGGACTTTCCATTCACGTTGCAAAGTTGCCAGGCGCACTTCAGGATTTGGCATTTGTGGTATTTCCCGGGAACTATTTTCCTGTCCAAAAAGCTGAATATTAACCCCTAGCAAACAGAAAATCAATATGATATCTTTTATTATTTGCATTTTAAATTATTATTTTGGAAACATCCTGAGCACGACCACCCCGTGATGACGAATTTCGGTTTTGAACGAATCTTTATATTCACCCAAATCTTTTTGTCGCCAAATATCGCGCAACTCCCATTTGCCGGCCAGACCAACTTTGGAAAAATCGAAGGTGAATTGTTTTGGAGTTTCACTTCCCCACTGGAAGTAGGATGCAGGTGTTTTACCATACCCGTCGATATTAAACAGTCCGACGGCGAATGAACCATCTTCCATCGGTTTTACCCAAATCTGCACACCATCTTCCTCAGCAAGCAATCGGGCAAGTTTTCCCAGCGGATCCTGGTTCACTTCAATCACTTCATCATTCGAAAGGAGGTTCAGTGTAAATTCATCCAACAGTTCAATGGGGCAACCAATCAACATCGGTGCAGCAAGCAAACTAAACATGCTCACATGACTGTACTGTTCGTCAGCAGTCAGGCGGGTATCGTGCATAACCGGACCAATGGAAACTTTTCCCACAATCATCATATCCGGGTCAGCCCAATGTCCGGGCCCTGTATATGGGCCCCATTTATCCAGCGAAAAAGTGGTTATATAAAGGCTGGTCCAGCTGTCTTTAATATCGGGGCCGGTGCGGTACATGTTTGATAAGCGTTTCCAGTCGTTCACCTTTTCAAACGGTGCATTGTTAGACAGACTGAAAACTATATCCCTACCTGAATTCTTTAATGCATTTGACATTCTTTCTGTCGATTCAACATCGATCCGCCAGTCATACTTCAGGAAATCAAAACCCCATTCCGCCATTTGCCGGGCATCATTGGTTTCAAAACGGTATTTCCCGATGTGCATGAAAGGTTGCTTGTTGATTTTGATGGTATCGTGTGTTTCGCCTCCGTTTGGAAATTCGGAAGAACCTCCGACGTAACTACCATAACTTGAAATATAAGGAGTTGAGTAGATTCCTGCCTTTAATCCCAATGAATGAATGGTTTCAACCATTCCTTTGATATCAGGAAATTTTTCATTGGGCTGAAGTGCGGTTAATTCACCTCCTCTTTTTCCCTGCCACGAATCATCGATGTTAATGTACGTCCAGCCATGATTTATTAATCCGGTTGTAACCATGGCATTGGCTGAAGCTATAATTTTTTTCGCATCGATTTTACTGGCCCACGAATTCCAACCGTTCCAACCTATTGGAGGCGTAAGTGCAATCGTGTCGCCAATCACAATGGTCAGTTTTTTGGTAGCTTCCCCCAAAGTATTTTTTGCATGAAGGTTGGTTGTATAAGTACCCTTCTTAACAACTTTTCCCGTGATAATACCAGTTTTAGAATCAAGGATAAGTCCTGACG
>JABMPI010000490.1 GCA_013203755.1 Bacteroidota bacterium | reverse complement strand
TTTTCCAATTTACTTGGACCAATGTTATTTCCAGCTAATAAATAATTTGTTTTTTTTGAGATTGACCCCACATTTTTGCCTCCATTTTTTTCAATCATCTTTTTGAGTTCATCGCGTGAATGAATTTCAAATGTGCCCGAAATAATAATATTTAGTCCGTTTAATTTATCGGTTTGCCCACTTAATTGATCTTCGCTGATTTTAAATTTTAGGCCAAATTCTTTTAATTTTTCAATTCGTTGAAGGTGTTCTTCTTTCGAAAACCAATCGACAACACTTTCAGCAATTCTGCCGCCAATTTCATCAATTTCAATCAACTCATCTACAGTTGCTGACTGAATCTTTTCAATAGTATGAAGTTTTTTTACTAATATTTTTGCCACTGTTTCGCCTACAAAACGAATTCCTAAAGAAAATAATACGCGCTCAAAAGGAACTTGTTTTGTAATTTTCAAACCTTCGAGAATGCGCAGTGCCGATTTTTCGCCCATTCGTTCCAGTCCAATCAACTGCTCTTTTGTAAGTTCATAAAAATCGGTAATTCCATGTACCAAACCTTCCTTATATAAAAGTTCAATGGTTTCCTGACCGAGTCCGTCAATATCCATTCCTTTGCGACTAACAAAATGTTCCATTTTCCCTTTTATTTGCGGTGGGCACCCATCTTCGTTTGGACAATAATGTGCAGCTTCTCCCTCTTCACGAATAAGTGGTGTTTTACATTCCGGGCAGTTTTTAATAAAAATAACCGGAGAAAACATCGGATGTCTTTTCGATGCATCCACGCTGGTAATCTTTGGAATTATCTCGCCTCCTTTTTCAACAAAAACTGTATCGTCGATGTGTAAATCTAAATTTTGAATTATGTCTTGATTGTGCAATGATGCACGTTTTACCATTGTTCCGGCAATTTGCACCGGTTCTAAATTTGCTACCGGAGTAACCGCACCGGTTCTGCCAACCTGGTATGAAACTGATTTTAAAACGGTAGAAACATTTTCAGCTTTAAATTTATATGCAATTGCCCAACGTGGTGATTTTGCTGTAAAACCTAAATTTTCCTGCAGGTTTTTTGAATTTACTTTTATTACAATTCCATCGGTGGCAACCGGGAGTTTATGTCGTTCCACATCCCATTTTTTTATGAATGCATAAACTTCATCTAAATTTTTGCACACCTTAATTGCATCCGAAATTTTAAATCCCCACTCTTTGGCTTTTTGCAGGTTTTCGAAATGCCCATCCATTGGCAAATCTTTTCCCAGCATATAATATAAATAGGCATCCAACTTTCGGGAAGCTACAACCGATGAGTTTTTCATTTTTAAAGTTCCGGCTGAGGTATTTCGCGGATTCGCTAATAATTGTTCTCCAGCTTTTTCAAGCTCTTCATTTAATTCATCAAAAACTTTAAAAGGCATTACAATTTCACCTCTAATTTCAAAATTGGAGGGATAATCGTTGCCTCGTAATTTTAAAGGAATTGATTTTATGGTTCGGACGTTGGTGGTTACATCGTCACCCTTAACACCATCACCACGTGTAACAGCTCTAACTAATTCTCCATTTTTATAAGTAAGGCTAATTGAAGAACCGTCAAATTTAAGCTCACAAACGTATTCGCAGTCAATCTCAATTATCTTTTTTACGCGGGTATCAAAATCTTTTATCTCCTCTTCAGAATACGCATTTCCGAGCGAAAGCATGGAATATTTATGTTCTACCTGTTCAAAATCTTTGCTTATGTCGCTGCCCACTCGCTGTGTTGGAGAATTTGGGTCGGCAAACTGTGGAAACTCAGCTTCCAGCTTTTCCAACTCCTTTAATTTCATGTCGAAATCGAAATCACTGATTTCGGGTTTTGCCAAAACGTAGTAGTTGTAATTGTGCTCTGCCAGTTCGTTGCTTAGCGCAGTTATTATTTTAATCGCTTCTTCGCTATTCATTTGTGTTAAATATATTCAATATAATATTTTTTTAAAATGCAAGTTTTAATTGGTTCTGTCATTTCGAAGGAAGTATGACTGAGAAATCTGCTGGAATGAAGAGATTTCTCGTCGTCAACCGACGGATCGAAATTACAATATCGATTAATTTGAAACTTGCACGGCTTAAAAATACTGAAAGATTTTAGTTTCATTTAAACAATTCATCATCGAAATATCTTTTAGTTTTAAACAACGTAAAAAAGTTATGGCATTTACACTCGAAATTGGTTCAAACGCAATAGGTTTTAATCTTCCTGCAACCAACGGAAATAGTTATACATTAGATAGTTTCAAAGACTCGAAATTTTTGGTAATTTTTTTTACCTGCAATCACTGTCCGTATGTAATTAACAGCGACGAAGTGACTCGAAAAACTGTTGAACGATTCTTTCCATTGGGAGTTGAATTTGTTGGAATTAATTCGAACAGTAAAAATACCTACGAAGAGGATGATTTTAAGCACATGGTTTTGCGAATGAAAGAGCATAATTTTCCATGGAAATATTTGTACGACGAATCGCAGGAAATAGCATTGGCTTATGGTGCTTTAAGAACACCTCATTTTTATGTTTTTAATGAAAAGCGAAAATTGGTTTATACGGGGCGTGCAGTTGATAATCCGCGCGAATCGTTAAAAATTGCGGTAAATGATTTAGAGCGAACCTTGGAAGAATTAACTTCTGGAAATGAGATTTCTGTTTCGGTAACAAATCCGATTGGTTGCAATGTAAAATGGGAAGGCCAACACAAACACTGGATGCCCGCTGATGCCTGTGATTTGGTGTGGTAGAATTAAGTGGAGTTGGCAGTCTCAGTATTCAGTTTCAGTGAAGAAAATAATTCGGGTCAAGTCAAGCATCATGTTTGGGGTTCGTCATTCCGTCAGCCGACGGATTCGGAATCTTACGTTGTGTAGGGAGATGCTGAAATAAATTCAG
>JABMPI010000489.1 GCA_013203755.1 Bacteroidota bacterium | reverse complement strand
ATTAATAACACAACTTCCTGGAAAGATGGTATTTTCCATTTTGAGGACACACCACTTAATACTATTTTTGACGAGTTGGAACGACAATTTGATGTTTCAATCAGGATTGAAGGCAATGCCAGCAGGCTGGCAACCGTCGATTTTTCGAACGAAAATTTAAATGAAGCGTTGGATGTGGTCTGTATTCCCATGGAGTTAAACTATGAAATTAAAAATAAAAAGAAAATTACCATTTCTAAAAAGGAATAAACTGCATTTTGTTTTTCCAGTCATCCTATTTTTTCTACTTTTTCCACATGCTGGGTATTCCCAGCATTTTCAGTTTAATTTCGAAAATACATCCATTTCTAGAGCATTATCCCAAGTAGCAAATCAAATGCAAATAAGAATTGCTTTTGATGCCGGCAAACTAGAAAAATTAAAGTTTTCAAAAAACATCTCTGAAGAAAGTCCATCCAAAGTAATTTTATCGATACTGGAAAACACCAACTACACAGTAGATTTTAAACACAATACCTATTTAATCATTAAATCAGATCAGAAATTTGAAAAAAATATATATTATGAAAAATGGGTTTCCGGAATTGTGTTCGACAAAGAAACAGGCGAACGGCTTCCTTACGCTTCAGTTTATTTGTGGGATAAAAACATTTCATTTTCTACCAATGTAGATGGGAATTTCAGTCTAAGTCTGGTCGATTCATCAACCACATTCATCCAGGTAAAATACCTCGGTTATTACACACTCGACACCTTAATAAGTACAAACAATGATATCCGTTTTTATGGATTAGGACTTCAAAAAAAGACACAAACACTCCAAACTATTAATATTACTGGCGAAAAACTCGAAATGGTTGACATAAATAACGAAGCAGGACACCTTACTTTTAATCCCACACGTTTTTCAGATTTACCCAATTACGGCGAAACCGATGTTTTTAGGGCATTGCAAATGCTTCCTGGAATCAGTTCACGGGAAAATTCTTCGCAGCTAAATATTCGAGGAGGTTCTGCCGACCAAAATCTGGTAATGTTCGATGGATTTACGCTCTACAACCTCGACCATTTTTTTGGAGTTTTTTCAGCACTCAACCCCAACGTAATTAAAAATATTCAGGTTTACAAGGGTGGTTTCGATTCGCGTTATGGCGAGCGTGTTTCTGGAATTGTGGACATTACCGGCAAATCGGGGAACCAGCAAAAACCTGAATTTTATGGGGGTATTAATTTAATAAGTGCTAACCTCACTGCTGAAATTCCTGTCACTAAAAAACTAACATTGGTTGCTGCCGGGCGACGTGCCTATTCCGATATTTATTCTACCTGGCTGGCAGATGCTTTGCTGGCCGACAAAATTGGTCAATCCCGCCGTTTTAAGAGAGCTGATAATGTAATTGAACCAGAGTTTTATTTCAGCGACTTCAACTTCAAAGTAACTTACACTCCCAATCAAAACGAGAACATTTCGTTTAGTTCGTATGGGGCAAAAGATTATTTAAACAGCTCAAATATTTCAGAAAAAGAACAATTAGAAATTAACACAGAAGATTTAAATGAATGGGGTAATTACGGGTTTGGGTTCTCGTGGAAAAAACAGCGAAGTGCCAAATATTTCACGAACCTGCAATTGGGACATTCCGGCTATTTTAACGATTATCACAACAATACCAGTTTTTCGGGCGAATTTCCACCAAACAATCCACAACCTGATTTTCAAACCCAATCCAATAATCTAATTACAAACGAAGAGAATAATCTAATCGATTACTTTATCACCTTTCAAAATAAATACTATTTAAACCCTAAAAATTTGTTTGAATTTGGAGTTTCGGCTAAATACAATGAATTTAAATTCTACAAAGATGCTAACCGAGACGTTATATACAACAACCTAAATAGTTCCGCATTTTTGTATTCCATGTTTTTTCAGGATAAAATAAACCTGAAAAATAATTTTATCATAAAGCCCGGATTCAGACTTAATTATTTCGACAAGACAGGAAAACTTTACTTTGAACCAAGATTTACAGCCAGTTACAAAACTGATAATGGCGTGGTTTTAAAAATGGCAACTGGCAAATATTTTCAATATTTGAATAAATCAGCCACAGAACAAAATTATGGTTACAACCGTGATTTCTGGGTACTTGCCGACGACGAAACACATCCGGTTGTTTCGTCCAACCATTTTATTGCAGGTGCGAGTTACGAAATAAAAAAGATGTTTTTCGATGTGGAAGCTTATTACAAATCGGTTAATGGCTTGCAGGAATACCTTTTTTTCCAAAATCCTGAAGAACGTCAACAGGGAAGTCCTCCGGTTTTTAAGCCGGGAGATGACAATCTGAGCCAATTCATATCTGGAAAAGGCAAAGCTTTTGGAATCGATTTTCTGGCAAAATACGAAAACACAAACTTCACAAGTTGGCTGGCTTACTCAGTGAGCAAGGCGACTCGTAATTTCAACGAAATAAATAATGGCGACAAAATACCTGCCCAGTTCGACCAAACCCACGAAATAAAATGGACAAATATTTACACGTATAAAAAATGGAATTTCTCAACTTTAACACTATTCACAACTGGTCATCAATACATTGAATTCACAGAAAAAGACAACGATTTTAATACCATCCGAACCTACAATCGCTTGCCCGATTATTTTAGGATTGATTTATCGTTGAACTACAATTTCAATATAAAAAATGTAAACATAAAACCTGGCATGTCAATTTTAAATGCCTTAAACACAGAAAACTATCTTGATATTTACACCCGGAAATTCGACTTCGTAAACAATTCATTTAATGAAACTACACTTGTAAAAGCACAGGAATTAACTTTGAATTTCTTTGTGAATTTTAGGTTTTAGAGAAGCTGCGAGCCGTTAGCTTTTAGCTGCGAAAGTTTCACCCGTTTACCATCACCCTACAGATCTCCGGGTGAATAGAAACATAAATACAAATCGATAAGAGATTGTGTCGGTGGTCGTACCTTGTTACCAATGACAGATTTCTGTAAGGCACTGAATATCAAACTAATTTGTATTTGCCAATTTAAAAACCCTGAAACGAGTTCAGGGTGACGTTCTAATATACATTATTAGTTTGAACGTCATGCCGAATTTATTTCGGCATCTCATTGTCATTTCCTCATTATGCCTAATAAAAAATTAGGTGAACTCTCGCAATGACGGTGCGCTGATTTGATAATGGGCAAAGGCTGGCAGCGAAGTCACCAGCCTTTGCCCCAATTTATTCAAAATGCACCGTCATTGCGAGGAGAACGACGAAGCAACCTGTCTTTTGTAACCGCATATTTATATAAAGATTAGCTCAATTGAAGGAAACAGTGGGTAGTCACAAAACTCATAACTAAATTAAAAATGCGAATCGCAATTTAAATTCTCAACTTTAAACCTGAAACTCAAAACTTTCAACTTCCTCCTGTAGGGTTAAATCCTCCTCACCTGTATAAGTCTATGTAAAATCAAAGTCAAACAAAACGAAAACAATTTTTATGAAGAAAATTCTGATTATTCTGGCAATACTATTTTCATTTTCAACGATGAAAGGATTTGCTCAGAATCTATTATTAACCGGAGTTGTGAAGAATGCTGGAAATGGAGAAACATTACCATCAGCAAATATTATTGTAAAGGGGACGTCAATTGGAACAGCAACTAATGTTGATGGATTTTTCACATTGTTAAACCTTCCTGAAAAAAAATTCACATTAAATGTTTTTTATGTTGGATGCCATGCATTGGAGTTGGAGGTTGATCTGGACAAAGTGGATGGGAGGTTAATTATTGAAATGCAACCTTCGAACATCGAAATTGATGAAGTATTTGTAACAGCAAAATCATATAAAATGATGAAAGCCACCGAAGGAGTGAGTTCTGCCCGTGTTTCTCCTATGGACTTAAAAACCTTACCAAGTTTTGGTCAGGTAGATGTTTTTCGTTCGTTGCAGTTATTACCAGGAATAAGTGGTACCAACGAAAGTTCATCGGGTTTGTATGTTAGAGGTGGAACACCTGACCAAAATCTGGTGCTTTTGGACGGAATGACCGTTTACAATGTTGACCACTTTTTTGGGTTTTTCAGTGCGTTTAATGCCGATGCCATTAAAGATATTCAAATGTTTAAAGGCGGTTACCCGGCAAAATACGGCGGGCGAATTTCCAGTGTGGTTGACTTAACCGGAAAAACCGGCGATCCCAATAATTTTCACATGAATGGCGGTGTTAACTTGTTAGATGCACACACCAGCATTGAAGTTCCACTTGGCGGAAAAGGTTCTATTCTACTTGCCGGTCGGCGTTCATACACCGATTTTATGGAAAGCAGCATGTACAATAAAATTTACGACATGCTTAGTCAAAGCAACGCTGAACAAACAGACCCTGCTGCAGGTGGATTCCCTCAGGGTGGAGGTGGTTTTGGAGGTGGAGGAGGTGGCTTTGGAAATTTTCAACAACCTGAAGT
>JABMPI010000488.1 GCA_013203755.1 Bacteroidota bacterium | reverse complement strand
TGGCAGCAGCTTCTTTCTCTGTTTCTGCCAGACCTGTGTAAACCAGTGTATTTACACCATTTCCTTCGCTTAAAACCAACCCCTTAAAATTCAGCTCTTCCCTTAAAATATCAGTAAGAATATTCGATGAACTGTGGGCTGGAATGCCATCAATTGACGGATAGGTGGCCATTACTCCAAGCGCTCCAGCTTCTTTAACTCCTGCCTCCCAGGGAGGAAGAAAAATTTCGCGGAGTGTCCTTTCCGATATTTCCATCGCACCGCGTTCCAAACCACTAATGGGCTGACTTTGTCCCGGGTAGTGGCACAATCCGGCAATTACTTTATCACCAGCAGAAACATCATTCCCCTGAACCGCCTTAACAATGGTAGCTGCATATTGCGAACACATAAAAGGATCTTCGCTATAACCTTCCTGGTTTCGTCCAAGTCTTGGATCGCGGTTGGGTTCGATTACCAGGGTAAACAACTGATGGATTCCCACTGCCCTTGCCTCTTTGGCCGCAGCTGTATATACATTTTTTACAATATTCAAATTCCAGGTACTTCCCAGTGCCGGGCCTTCCGGAAAAATGGTTGCTCCCGAACACATCAAACCATGTGTTCCCTCCTCTGTTTGTAAAAGAGGAATTTTAAGCCGTGTTTTTCCGAGGGCAATTTTCTGTAATTCATTCAAATAAACAGCTTGCTGACCAGGACCTTCGTGGAACGCTTTATCGGCAAGGACAAAAAATCCACCACCCGGGCCAATTCCATCCATGAATACTCCCTCTGTAAATTTCCGGCTACCCTCCAATTTTTCCTCAACACTTTTTCCTAGCTCGTCAAAATAACCACATGGCATATTAAGCTGACCAATTTTCTCTGCAAGTGTCATTCGCGATAACAGGTCATCAATTCTTTCTGAAACTGTTAATGAGGGATTCTGGTAAGGAAGCATTTTGCTGAAAGGAAAATCTCCTCTCTTTTCCCTTACATATTCTGCAATGGCGTGTACATTATCAATCCAAATTTCATTGGTAGGATCGTTTGCATATTTACAAATTGCTTCGATTGTATTTAATAAAGTAGTTTGATCACCACCCTCATCCATTTCGTGACCCGCCAAAACAAGCCAGCTACCGTTTTCTTTTGCATTGTCTATCAAAACTTTAATTTGTTCGAAGCTTTTACCATCCATTTCCATTCCGGAAATTTGAGCCATATCGCAATAAACCGGGTCGTTTGGTGCTTCTGCCAGCCAGGTTCTTCCCGATTCAAACATCGAAGAAATTAATGGAACCAGACTTTGTGTTTCTTTTGCTCTTCCAATAAAAGTTTGCCCACAAGGATAGGCATAAGAACCCGGAGTAACACCAAGTAGGTTTTCGATAATCTTTGACGCCGAATCCAATTCTTCATGCATACTTTGAAGCGTGTAATCTTCGATAGCCCTGCTCCTTGCCCACGTAAAATTCCCGGAACAAGGATGAACTACCGAATGATTGCCAATGTCGTGTCCATTTTTAACCGCATTCTTCCACCCATCAATTCGCTGTTCCATATTATCTGGCGAAACATAAAAAGTGGCTTTTACATTGTATTTATCCAGCAGTGGAATTCCTTTATCAATTTGGCTCAACCGCGCATCATCGAAAGTCAGGCTCAAACCCATCTTTTTCTCTGCAGGCCATTGAAATCCGGCACTACTTTCTGAAGAAGAATATCGTTGATACGATTGTGCTTTTATCGTTGATAAAGAAATTCCGAAAAATAGAAATAGTATAATAAGGTTCTTCATAATGCTTTATTTAGGTTGAACAGAAAAAAAGTAATGCAACTAATTTAACTATAAAATCTGGTTATTCTGTGAAATTCATTTTGGTTCTAAAAGGGAGTTACAAGTAGATGAAAAAGCTTGTTTTATCAAAGCTTTTTGTTCGTCACTCAATTTTGAAGCTATACAAAACAAGGTTGTTCTTTCAACAAAACTATCCAAAACAGGAAGTGTGCCTTTATCGTATTTATAATCTTTTGCAAAATCATTTTCCTGTAATTCCCAAACTGAATGATGTCCGCAAATGGATTTTTTACCTACCAATGCCGGAATGTTGGAATAAATATGCAATCCCCAATCGTGCATGTGTACCGGATAAAATCCCCCTTGTCTTACTTTGATTCCGTTTTCAATCAATCCATTTTTGAATTTTACGGACATTTCTTTATTCTCAAAAATCATTTTCAGGAAACCTCCACTGTCGCCAGCAGGATCTGCAACATGCCTTGAACTTATTCCTTTATATTCAGAAATTATCTCAATTAAATCATGTTTGAAATTGCGCATCGAAGAGGTAATCAGACCAATTTTTTTTAGCTGAACCCGGACAATGGCTGCGGTAATTTCGCTCATTCGGCAACCGATTCCCCAGAATTGGTATTCTTTATTTTCGGTGTCCCAATTACCTTCGGCATCTTTTGTATATCCCAAATCGTGCGCAGAAAATGCTTTTTTGTACAAATCTTCCGAATTGGTAACTATAGCTCCACCCTCACCGGCTGTAATGTTTTTATTTATTTGAAATGAAAAAATTGCCATGTCGCCAAATGAACCTGCCATTTTTCCAAACTGCGATGCGCCGCTGGATTGAGCACAATCTTCCAACAATAAAATATTATTCGCTTTGCATATTTCAGCCACTTTAACAATCTGCCCAATTACACCACCCATTGGAACCATAATTGCAGCTTTGGTACGTTTGGTAATTTTACTTTCCATGTCTTCCGGATCCATATTAAACGATCGGTCAACGTCTACCAAAACCGGAATTGCACCACTCCGAACAACAGCACTTACCGTTGACACCCAAAAATAACCAGGTAATAAAACCTCATCGCCGGGACCAACTCCCATGGCTGCCAGTGCCACCTGCAAAGCTGCAGTTCCATGAGAAACTCCAAGGCAATATTTTATGCCAATATATTCAGCAAATTCTTTTTCCAGCTGTTCAACTTCACGTTGATGGTCAAGTCCGTAAAACCGAAATGGCGATTGTGCCCGAACAACTCTGGTTACGGCTTCAACTTCCTGTTCGTCATAATGCAAAGCACCTGGCCACTCCTGAGGGAGATCTAGTTTTTTATCTTTCAAATTATTCATAAATTAGGTTTTGGATTATCTTACTACGACAATATTACTTAAGAAGTAAAAAAATATCAATATCTAAAAGAGCAATTTAGATATAAATTATGGCAATTTGGCTAAATTGACATCAATAAACCGAAACAGATTAATTCTAAATTGAAGATATTTATTTAACAAATAGACTACCTGAAGAAGGAACTCTTGACGCAAACTATTTTATTGATTTATCAATATTCCCGTTCGGGCCTTTTCTCTTTCTGATACAAACTTCTCTCTCATTCCATTCAAAACCTCTAATTTACTTGAATTATCAGCCAGATTAATATTTTCTTCAGGATCATTTTGATGATCATAAAGCTCCTCGTTTCCCTCTGTAACTTCTTCTCCCCAACGGGTATATCTCCACCGATCTGTCCGAATTGATGCCCCTTTTGAGCCGGTAATTGTATATGCGATTGATTCTCGATTTTTGGATTCTTCGCCAGTTACATAACCAGCTAAACTTTGTCCTTGAAGTATTTCAGGTTGTTTATCAGAGAATCCACACAAATCAGTTAAAGTTGGATAAAGGTCTATTAACTGAGCAATTGAATTACAAGTGGTTCCATGTTCTTTTTCAAATCCCGGATAAGAGATAATCATTGGAATTCGTAAAGTACCTTCCCACAAACTGGATTTTGCCCAGCAATCGTGTTCTCCCAAATTGTATCCATGGTCGGAAATAAATATTACGATTGTTTCTTCTCTTATTTTCAATCGATCGAGGGCATCAAGTAAACGCCCAACTTGCTGATCCATAAACCGAACGCTTGCCATATATCCACTAATGGTTTTCTGCTTTTCTAATTCGTTCATTTTAAAGCCTCTGGCATTTTGTTTTTTAAGTGCACTTTGGGGTACATTATCGCCAACTACAACTTTCGGCAATTCCATTTCTTCATCAGGATAAGGCACAAAACAATTCTCAGGTGCTATTAAAGGAACATGTGGACGTACCAAACCAACTCCCAGAAAAAATGGAGCATTGGGTTTTAATCTTTGTTTGTTAGTTCCATTTAACGCAAGCGGAAGGTTTCTATTTTCTAAAAATGCAATGGCTTGACTCGTTGCCATATAATCGGTTTGTGTACCTTCCAATTCATTGGGTAATATCATCCTCGAAAAATTAGCACCATAATGCAGACTTCCTGGAGAAAGTAATTCCAATTTACCCTGGCTCATTGTTTCCGGCCCCAAAACATTATACGCATAATCCCATGAATCGGGATCGTCGCCACCCACTTCACCGCGTTCAATTCCTCCAGGAACACCCATGTGGTAAATTTTTGAAACACGCCCGGTATAATATCCTTGTTCCCTAAAAAACCCAGCCATTGATGGATGGTTCGCAAGCGCCGGAGTAACTGCCCGAAAACTTCCTAATACCATGCTATTTCCGGTAACTCCATTTGTCTCAGGATGCAAACCGCTCATTAACGAAGCTCGCGATGGACCGCAAAGTGGATACTGACAATAGGTTCTGTTAAACTGCACGCCTTCACTCGCCAATCGATCGAGATGAGGCGTATGTTTATCCAAATCCATATATGGACCAATTCGGGTATTTAAATCATCGGAGATTATTAAGAGGATGTTAGGCTGGGCATTTAAGTTAATTGAAAAGATAAATGCTACAAAAGCTAGTCCAGCCAACCGTTTGAATAAATATTGAAAATTCATTTCTGATTATTTATTATACTTATTAGAAATTACACTTTTGGCCTTTTATATCCGTCCCGATATGGCCGAGCCAATAATTTGGCTGCTGCTTTATTATTTACAATCTCACGATTTGCCAAATCCCATTTCACTTCACTCCCCGTATAATACGATGCCATGGCCAATTGCACTGTTGCGGTTGATTGAAAAGCATCTTCTATTGAGCATGCAAGCATATTTTTATCTTTCGCTTTTACTGCATACAAAAAGTTTGCAACATGGTTTTCCTGTGCCTCTGGATTCGGAATATTCATTTCCTCCTGTTTATTTTCTCCTTTTACCGTTAAAACCAACTTATCGTCGGAAGCAAAAAGTGTGGCTTTTTCGCCATAAAAGAAAGCGCCGTTATTGAATTGAGTATTAAAATCGCCGGTTCCCCAAAGTCGATGTTGCCATAAAACAGGACATTCTTCAAAATTTAATGTTGCATTTAAAGTGTCTGGAGTTGTTATTTTACCCGCCAAAATATTTAAACTCCCTTTTGAATCAAAAGATGTTGGCATGCTAAAATCCATAATTTTTCGAATAATATCAATGTGGTGAATTCCCCAATCAACCAGATGTCCGTTTCCATATTCTTTTTCCAAACGCCATTTTTTATGACCAATAGAAGGCCGGTAATCTAATTTTGGAGCCGGACCACACCATGCTTCCCAATCTAAAAAAGCCGGCGGATTCTGAATAGAGCAATCTCCAACTCCAGGGTTATAATGAATTTGTGCTCCAATTTGATGAACTTTCCCCAAAATTCCTTGCTGTATCAATTCTTTAGCTTTAGCAAATGCTTTACTTTGCCTTCTCTGAAATCCAATTTGTACAATATTCCCGGCCTTTTGAGCCGCCTTTACCATCGCCTGTCCTTCTTTTATATCGTAAGCGAGTGGTTTTTCACAATAAATATCCAATCCCTTTTCGCAAGCAGCAATAAACTGCAATGCGTGCCAATGTGGAGGTGTGCCAATAAATAAAGTTTCCAAATCTTTTAAATCCAATAAATCCTGATAATCTTTAAACTCCTTTGGACGACTTCCTTGTAATTTTTCAATTTCATCCGCACTGCTTTTAAGATGTTCTAAGTCAACATCGCACACAGCAATAACTTCCACACTTCCAGTTTTTAGAGCGGCAGTTGTTATAACCATTCCATACCATCCACAACCAATCAATCCAATTTTTAACTTTCTGTTTTGTGCAAAAGATGGAATGTGAAATGCCGTAACCATTCCAACGGTACTAATAGATGCTTTTTCGATAAAGGTTCTTCGTTTCATAGTTTTACCAGGTTTATTATTGGATTATAAACATACTAAAAAAATAGGTTTAACATGAATTCTCTATACTTAGGGCCTGCAAGAAAACTCCTATTTTTCAAGGCTTTGATTAGAAAATGTCAAAGACAAGGCTTTCGAAGTTTTGAAAATCAAGGAATTTACTTTTGTAAATGAATGTTTTCAAAACGAGAGTAACGCAGTATTTGGCGTTTTCTTGCAAAGACTCTTATGAAAATTAAATCTTGATTTAAAAAAGATAAAAAACTATTCTTCGGTTTTTGGTATATTTGAAAATTAATTTCGATATAAATCTAAAGATCTAAATCATGAAAAGAAGTCTTTCCGTTCTAACACTCTTCACTCTTTTTGTTTTCTCATTAACCATTTCGTTGAAAGCCGAAGTAAAATTACCCACTATTTTTGGCGATAACATGGTTTTGCAGCAACAAACCGATGCTGCCATTTGGGGA
>JABMPI010000487.1 GCA_013203755.1 Bacteroidota bacterium | reverse complement strand
GCCATATACAGTCCCGGTATTTCTGGTAAAATCATAAAAAAAGCCCTTCAACAAATAGTTGAAAGGCTTTTAAAATTATAGAAGATAAAAAATAAGGCTATTCAATTATTATAAAATTTCGTAGGTTTATATTGTTAAATCAAACTAATGAAAGAAAGTAACGACTTCGACGACAACATTCATTATCTAGCTATTACAATACTAATTATTGGAGTAGTATTTCTAATTTGGGGGCCAATGTGGTTCACCGAGGCGGCAAAATCTGTTAAATATAATTTTACAGAAACTGGTCAGATTGGTGCAACCATTGGAGGTATAACAGCCCCTATTGTTGGGGTAGTGACAGCATGTTTAATGTATCTGGCCTTTTATGCTCAATTTAAAGCAAACAAAAAGCAGTGGAAAGCCTTTCTGAAAAATCAGGAGTTTTCAAATATGAATATTTTAAGCAAAGAACAGGAAGCTGTAGCAGCGGGTTTAGATCTTCCCGAAATAAAAAAATTTGTGAATCATTTTGAAGAAATTATTGAATCTTACCCGTAGATAGGTCAATTTTATGATTACCATTTTGATGATATGCTCAAAATACAGCTTTATTTAGATAATTTTATTTTTAATTAATCAGATACATGAATCAAAACTCGATCCTGTCTTAAAAGAAAACTATAGGCTTAAATTTCAAAGATTTTCTGGGCAGTACAAAGACTTGCATCTAATGCATGGATATTTAGAGGAATGGGATAAATTAAAGCATTGGGAAATACCAATAATAGAAAATTTTGAGGAGACCAATCATTTAAAACACTTTCAAATTGCCCTGAGATCGTACATTGAGAATGTAAATACTATAGCAAACTTCAACTATATATCAGAAAGAAAAAAGACCTCCGGAAACAAATCCGAAAGTCTTTTTTTTAGACAAGAATAAGGCTATGAAGTTTGCACTCGGCTTTTTCAATTAGCGTGCTATCGTCCATTATCTGGAAGGAAATTGAGCTACCAGCGTTGGCAGTCCATGTAGCCCCCCCGCTGACGCGGATTTGTAGTCCGTGCCACGATCTATTGCTTACTTCATATTATTGCACTCATAAAGATAATTTAAAACCCTATTACAATGTAATAATTTAAAAGCAGCCTTTCGTGAATAGAAAGGTGTTTCGTTGCTTTTTAGAAGCACGGATTGCAAGTCCGCGCCAGCGAGAAAATAAAACATTTAACTCTCCATATTTTTAACTTCCTAAAACACCAATAATTTCTTTTCGAAATAAATCTGCTACCAATTCCTTTTTAAAAAATTTACTAAGTTTGCCCATCACATTTTTAGCAGAAAAAATCAATAAACAAACTATAATGAAATCAATCATCCAATTAACCCTAATTCTAATCGCATTAGCATCTTGTTCTCAACACAATGGAACTTTAATGCCGGTAAACAATACTATTAAAATTAGTGAGACAGACACGCAGGATTCAATACTAATTAAAGCTGCTCATGTAGTTCCAACAGCCAACCAATACGAAGCGCTTAAAAACGAATACATTGCTTTTATCCATTTCGGACCAAATGCATTTACACGAATGGAATGGGGTTCGGGAATGGAAGACCCTTCCATTTTCAACTTGCAAAATTTAGATACCGACCAGTGGTGCGAAGCCATGAAAGCGGGTGGAATGAAAATGGTAATTATAACAGCCAAGCACCACGACGGATTTTGTTTGTGGCAAAGTCGCTACACCAAACACGGAATAATGAGTACTCCGTTTAAAAATGGGAATGGCGATATTATGAAAGAGCTTTCGGAATCGTGCAAGAAATACGGATTAAAATTGGGCGTTTACCTCTCTCCTGCCGACCTTTTTCAAATTGAAAACAAAGAAGGTTTATACGGTAATTTAAGTAAATATACCGAGCGTGTAATTCCACGCCCAATTGAAGGCCGTCCGTTTCAGAATAAAAAAACTTTCAAATTTCTGGTTGACGATTATAATGAATATTTCCTCAACCAACTTTTTGAATTGCTTACCGAATACGGCCCAATACACGAAGTTTGGTTCGATGGTGCTCACCCAAAACGAAAAGGTGGACAAACCTATAATTATCTTGCGTGGAAAGAATTGATTCAGGAATTGGCTCCCGAAGCTGTTATTTTTGGGAAACAAGATATTCGTTGGTGTGGTAACGAATCGGGAAAAACAAGAGATACAGAATGGAATGTAATTCCTTATTTAGAAGACCCGGCAGCTTTAAATAGTTTTGCCGATTTAACAGCAAAATCCTTGGGTAGCCGTGACGATTTGTACAAAGGTAAATTCTTACATTATCAACAGGCAGAAACAAATACTTCCATCCGCGAAGGTTGGTTTTACCGCGACGACACCGACCAGGGCGTGCGAAGCGCCGACGATGTTTTTGATATTTACGAACGCTCTGTTGGTGGCAATTCCACATTTCTGTTAAACATTCCTCCAAACCGCGAAGGTAAATTTTCGCCTCGCGATGTGGCAGCTCTAAAAGAAGCCGGAAAACGAATTGCAGATACCTATTCAACTAATTTATTTGAAGGAGCAAAAGGGGCAAAAAAAGTTTTGGATAGCGACCTTACAAGTTTTGAACTTTTAAATGATAAAAATAATTCGATAGAAATAACCACTGCTACGGCAATTACATGCAACCGTTTTGTAATTCAGGAAGCAATAACAACCCACAGCGAAAGAGTTGAAGAGCACGCTTTGGATGCATGGATTAACAACAACTGGAAAGAGATTGCCACTGCCACTAATATTGGTTACAAACGAATTCTTCGCTTCCCTGAAGTAACATCAAATAAATTCAGAATCCGGATTTTGAAATCGCGATTTATGCCAGCCATTTCAAATGTTTCGGCTCACTATTATAAAACCCGTCCTCCGCAACTTGAATTACAACGTGACATCGACGGACTACTTTCTATTCAACCTAAAAAGCATAGATTTGGATGGAAACCTCATGGAGAAGACATTGCCGCAAATTTAAATGGAGGAATGGAAATTAGATACACGCTGGACGGAAGTAACCCTACAAAAAATTCTAAACTTTATACCCAACCTTTTATTGTTGAATCGGGAGAAGTAAAGGCGATTTCATTTCTTGAAAATGAAGGAGGCAGTATTGTTTCCAATCTGTTTGGGATTACCAAAAACAATTGGAAACTGGTTGAAACAGATAGCAACACTGCAAAACATCAGGGAGAAAAAGCATTCGATGCCGACAATAAAACCTATTGGAGTTCAAAAGAAAAAAGTGGAAAAGCACATTTTATTTCCATCGATTTAGGAAAAGTACAATCATTAAAAGGATTTGCTTATACTCCACAAACCGAAAATTCTGAGGGTATGATTGAACGCGGAACAATAAAAATAAGCACCAACGGTAAATCGTGGAAAATAGTTGAAGATTTCGAATTTGGAAACTTAATTAACGACCCTACAACTCGTCGGTATTTTTTCAAAAACACTGTTGAAACCAGATACATTCGAATTGATTCGAGAGTAATTGCCGGTGGTGGAAAATTGGCTACAATTGCTGAAATAGATTTTTTATAGAAAATGAAAAAGCTATATTTTGATGACCAAAATTTCCAGGGAGTTGACTACTCGGTAGAGGAGTTGGCAGAAGGAGATTATAACAATTGCTCTTTCGCAGCTTGTAATTTTTCAAATGCCAATTTATCAGCCATTAATTTTGAAGAGTGCCGATTTGACAATTGCGATTTCAGTAATGCTAAAACAAGGAAAACAGCTTTTCAGGGTGTAACATTTAAAAACTGTAAACTTTTAGGATTACACTTCGACGAATGTAATAGTTTTCTGTTGTCGTTTTATTTCGAAAATTGCCAGTTGAATTTATCCTCTTTCTATCAGCTTAAAATAAAAAATACAAAGTTTAAAAACTGTATTCTTCAGGAAGTAGATTTTACGGAAACTAATTTAACGGGGTCAGAATTCGAGAACTGCGATTTTTCGGGAGCAATATTTGGAAACACCATTTTAGAAAAGGCCGATTTCCGCACATCCATTAACTTTTCTATCGACCCGGAAATAAACAGAATTAAAAAAGCGCGTTTTTCAACGGATGGGCTAAGCGGCCTACTCGATAAATATGACATTGCAATTGAATAATGATTTCGTATTTTTAATGCCGATTATCAAAAAACAAGTTTTATGAAGTTTACATTTAGCCTACTTTTTATCGTTTTTATTTCTGCGAATTTATTGGCACAAAAAGACAATTACCGCCCCGGTCTGTTTTTTCGTGAAGATTGGAAAGAGACTCCGGCCGAAATTCCACTTTCACAGAAACATGTTGCCAACAAAGAATTACTTGTAAATTTATATGGTGCAGGAAAAGACAGCCTTAAAAAAAGCAACCACGAAAAACCAGTAGACGATCCGTTTTATGTGTGGTCGGGACTATGTTTGGAAAATTGGATGGTTACGCTAAAACACAAACAAAACAACGTAGATTTAAGCGGGTTTGCAAAAATAAAATGGCGCTCGAAACAAGTTGGATTGCGTGAATTACGAATAACTTTAAAACTGGCTGATGGCAACTGGCTGGTGAGTGACCAGTTTGCTGGCCCATCGAAAGATTGGCGCATTTGGGAATTTAATGTTAAGGATGTAATCTGGCATAATTTAGACGTCAATAGAATAACAGAAGTTGGCATCGCAAAAAACCCAGATCTTTCGAATGTGGAAGAAATTGGTTTTACCGACTTAATGCCCGGAGGAAAATCGGCATCCTGTTCGCGATTGGATTGGATTGAAGTTTATGGAGAAACCATTAAACGTTAATATTGGGTTATAGGAATTATGGAAACAGCCTCGATAAGTGTCGTAAAAAAAGAACTCAAAAACCTTCCTCCAGAGGAGTTACAATTACTTGTGGGTCGTTTGGCAAAATTCAAAAAAGAAAACAAGGAGTTACTGAGTTATCTGCTTTTTGAAGCGGACAACGAACAAACGTTTATTCAATCGGTAAAGGAAGAAATAGACGAACAATTTTCCAATATGAACAGAAGCAGTTTCTATCTGGCGAAAAAAACATTGCGCAAAGTTTTAAAAACCACCAACAAATACATTCGTTTTTCCGGAATTAAAGAAACTGAAATTCAATTGCTTATTTACTTCTGTCAGAAATTGAAAAAATCGCAATTAAATTACAAATCAAGTCAGGTAGTTTTTAATATGTATATCAATCAGATTAAACGCATTCGCAAAGTACTCAGCGGACTTCATGAAGACATTCAGTTTGATTATGAGGAGGAAGTGGAAGCTTTGTAAAATTTTCTCACTAATCTCATTACTCTTATCTTAAAATCTAAAATCTGTTGTATTTTTGTCGCGAAATAAAATACCAACAAAATGAGCGACGATAAAAAGATAATATTTTCGATGTATAAGGTGAGTAAAGTTTACCCACCAAATAAAACTGTAATTAAAGACATTTCACTTTCCTTTTTTCTGGGAGCTAAAATCGGAATCATTGGTTTAAACGGTTCTGGTAAATCTTCGCTACTTCGCATTATTGCAGGACAAGACACGGCCTACAATGGCGAATTGGTTTTTGCTCCCGGCTATTCAGTTGGGTTACTCGACCAGGAACCACAATTAGACGATACAAAAACCGTAATTGATATTGTAAAAGAAGGTACACAAGAAACAGTTGATGTATTAAAACGTTACGAAGAAATTAATGCTGAATTTGGTTTACCAGAAGTTTATGAAAACCCCGATGCCATGGATAAATTAATGGACGAACAGGCTCAACTTCAGGAAAGAATGGATCAACTGGATGCATGGAATCTGGACAGCAAACTGGAGCGTGCCATGGATGCATTACAATGTCCGCCTGACGACCAGCCCATTGGCGAACTTTCGGGTGGTGAGCGCCGCCGGGTTGCTCTGTGCCGTTTGCTTTTGCAGGAACCTGATGTTTTACTGCTTGATGAGCCAACAAACCATTTAGATGCAGAAAGTATTCAATGGTTGGAAATGCACCTTGCACAATATAAAGGAACTGTAATTTGCATTACACACGACCGTTATTTTCTGGATAATGTTGCCGGTTGGATTCTGGAACTCGACCGCGGACAAGGAATTCCGTGGAAAGGAAATTATACATTGTGGTTAGAACAGAAAGCCAAACGTTTAGAGCAAGAAGAAAAAGGACATTCGAAACGCAGAAAAACACTGGAACGCGAATTGGAATGGGTGCGAATGGCACCAAAAGCCAGACATGCAAAATCGAAAGCCCGTTTAAGTGCTTACGATAAAATGTTGAATGAAGATGTAAATCAGAAAGAAGAGAAGTTGGAAATTTATATTCCAAATGGTCCACGACTTGGAGACAAAGTGGTTGAAATGGAAGGTGTTTCAAAAGGTTTTGGCGAACGTATTCTTTTTGAAAATCTGGAATTTAGACTTCCTCCAGCGGGAATTATTGGTGTTATTGGACCAAACGGTGCTGGAAAAACTACACTGTTCAAATTAATAATGAAACAGTTGGAAGCTGATAAAGGAAATATTGAAATTGGAGATACCGTTAAAATTAGTTACGTAGATCAAACACACGCTGCAATTGATCAGGAGAAATCGGTTTTTGAAGTTATTACCGGTGGAACCGAAACCATGATGTTGGGTAACAAACTTGCAAACTCGCGCGCTTATGTTGGCCGATTCAATTTTAATGGTGCCGACCAGGAGAAAAAATGCGGTGTGCTTTCGGGTGGAGAAAAAAATAGACTGCATTTGGCACTTGCTTTAAAAGCCGAAGGTAACTTACTACTTCTGGATGAACCTACTAACGATATTGATGTAAATACACTTCGTGCTCTGGAAGAAGGGTTAGATAATTTTGCCGGCTGTGCTGTAGTAATATCTCACGACCGCTGGTTCCTCGACCGGATTGCTACTCACATTCTGGCTTTCGAAGGCAATTCAGAGGTCTATTTTTTCGAAGGTTCTTTTTCTGAATACGAAGAAAATCGTAAAAAACGTTTGGGAAATGAAGCTCCCAAACGTGTGAAGTATAAGAAGTTGATGGTGTAAAATAAAAGAGTAGGTGAATTATAATCATCTACTCTTTTTTCAAAATATTAGCATTATTTGGCTGATTTGTCTATAATTAGAATAGAAATCCCATAATTAAATTGAGTCTACTTTAAAAGGTCACTAACAATCAAAGTCGAACATAAGCTGACTCCTGAAATACTAAACAAATTTCAATTTATAATATTTCGCTAATCGGATAAACATAAACCAGGTACAAATAAAAAAATATCAGGGAAATTATTAAGATAATTACTCCAAGAACAGAGGAACTTACCTTAATCCCAGTGGATGAAGCACTTAGTTCGGTAACTTTAGGATCAGTAAAATTCTTTTTATAAGCGGCATAAAATTGTACACCAGAAAAGAAAAGACCAATTGTCACTAAAAATATAACCACATAAAAAATAATTTTAGAAGAGAATAATTGCCATTCAAAGACATGTCTCCGATGTTGGTATCCCGATGTTCTGTAGGCATAAAATTCCTGCATTGACCGATTAAACTCCTCACGTGTTTGTTCATTAATTTCCATTGCCGGCATATTTAAAGGCAAAACAGGGGGCATTAGTTTCGAGTTTTCACCCTTCTTTATGTTGTTGAAAAAGTTATCTATACTTTCTATTTCTTTTGATTGATTGGTACTATCTTGTCCTGCTACGCTCCAACAAACAAAAATTGCCGTTACAATTGCTATTGATACTTTTTTCATATTTATAAAATTTGCTTATTCACTAAGTAAGAAACTAATATACGTCATCCTTAATTCAATTTGTTTGTATAAACCATCGGCTTCCTCACTCTCCTTTTGAAGATAGTGATTAACCACGTCATCGTCCATTCCAACCATTCTCCGAATTGAACTTAACAAGTTTTCGTTTACAGCTTCAAGCCATACAACAACTTGCGAATTTTCAGGCAATTCAGGGGGAGTATTGGGCTGAACACTCATCATCAAAACCATTTGCTCGCTTCCATCGGGATTGGTAATTGAGTAGCCGCCCTTAAAAATTCTTTTTTTAGTTCTGTCAGAAAACAAAATTTCCACATCTCCACCTGGCAGAATTGTTTTATCGATTACATGTACAGCCCCGGGAGG
>JABMPI010000486.1 GCA_013203755.1 Bacteroidota bacterium | reverse complement strand
TATCACAAACAACAACAATTAATTTAATGTGTGGTACTATAAAAATACCAGGAATGCAATACAAACAATTTACCTTTGCTTTTACAAAGGGAGATAAAATAGTTTTTAATTTTAAGGAAGAACGAAATAAAGAATTAAATAAAATTGAAATTTTTGAACTACCATCAAACCTAAAGTTTTCAGATTTCAAAACTGCCAATATTTCAAACAAGATACTTACAGTGAGTCAAACAGGTATCTATTTATTTAGACTTACAAATGCTTCATTAAGTAAGCGTATTGGTAATATCACTATTCAGCGAGTACCAAAAGATGAATCAACTATTAATTTTAATTCAACAGTGGTTTCACAAATGGTTTCAGATACAACATATACAACTGCTATTGAAAGTAGGTTTGTAAAAAGTGAATACGAAACAAATACCATTATCAACAAGCAAAAATATTATATAAATAGTGGTTCTAATGCAACTTTCAAAGGCGGTAAATCTCGATTAGCTATTCCAATAGTCCTTCCTCCAAATACGGTAGAATGGTATTATACTTTTTCATCATCTCGTAATGAAGCAGATATTAATAGTGTAACAAACGGAATGCAACTAGCTTCAGAATTATCAAATTTAATTGATCAAACAGGCTTATTATCTTTTGGTGTTAATCAATTAACCCAACCACCTGGTGGTAACTATTGTGATGTTTATTTAATTGACTATAATAACTACAATCCATTTCTTAGTAAAGGTAATTTTTCTCATTATCCTATTGGAACAAGAGAAAATATAGTTTCAGGTACAGTTAAGGTTAACTTTATTTTAAATCAATTATATCTCGGTATAAGAAATCCAGATGCTACTTACGGTATACATGTAGTATTAGAGGTCGTAGCAATAACAAAAAAAGATAGTTATGAAGAAGTAGAAGTCAAAATACCCCATATCACAACACAAGAAAAATTGTTTATCCAAGATTAATCGTATATGAAATATTATGAATATAACATTGGATCCGATAAGATTGAGTTTTTCAACTCTTATTTTGGAAAGGAGACAATTTTAGTTAACGGAAAAAAGACTTCAGCAAAATTTTCAATTACTGGAGCTGAACATAAATTTAAGATCAATTCTACTGAATTTGAGATAATAACAGAATATAAACTATTTGATGATCATAAATTCAATTTATACCTTAAGAAAGATGGGGAATTGATTGATTTAAAATATATAGAACTAAATAAAAGATATAGATTGATAACGATTGGAATTGGGGTATTCATCGTGTTTTGGATGGTTAAACTATATAACTCAATATGATTAATGATAAAAAACCCTTGTTACAACAACTAAGCATTCGGCTTGCCGATAGGCTAGAGCTGAATGATATGTTGACTAATCGAGTTCAGATTAATTCAGATTAATTTTGCTATTATGGGGATATGGTTGATACTTGTGTAGTCATTTAAAAAAGTAATGAAGTGTTTTCACTTTTTTTTGATGGTTTAATGGCGGTTTTCAATGATGAAAATTAACGATAAACCATTTTTTATTTTTTTAGACTCGTATTGTATCATTTTTTTTAAGTTTGGGCAATAACTACCCAACTCGCCTTGTGCAAGTTTTTAATTTTCATTCCTGTTTTTAAGGTATTTTAGGTACTCTTTTGGTGGTCCTCTGCAATCAAAGGTCTGCAATGTAATTAGTTCGCCCTTTTTGCATCTCGGACAACGATTAAGTTGTGTCTGTGGTTTTGTTTTCTTTGTTAATGGCACATAAGGTTGCCCAAGTATCTCAGCTTGTAGTTTGGGTAATTTTTCTTTCTTCCAACTACTGCTTAAAATGCCATAATGCCGTATTCTGGTAAACCCTTTGGGTAAAATATGGAGTTGAAAGCGTTTTATAAAATCTTTTGTGGTTAAAGTTATGGTTGTTTTTGCACCGTTTTTTCGGTAGTCTTTTGCACTAAAAATTACTTGTTTTTTCTGTTTGTTTATCGATAATATTCTATGGTTGGAGATGGCGATTTTATGACTGTACCTACCCAAATATTCAACTACATGTGCTGGCTTTCCAAAAGGCTTTTTGGCATAGATGACCCAATTTTTTTTGAATAATTGCTCATAGGTCTGTTTGGGTATGGGAAGTTTTTCTTTGCGTACTTGAGCTATAAACTTTGCGCTGTACATTTTGCTCATTGCTTTTACCGAAAACAAAAACTTTTTACCTCGTTTGCCCTGTTTCCAATATCCTGCTTTGGTAACTCCGCCATTGGGTACTATACAATGTAAATGTGGATGTAGGCTCAGGTTTTGTCCCCAAGTGTGAAGTACTGCTATCATACCTGGGGTTACTTCCAGGTCTGTATTGGAAAACTTTTTTATCGTTTGCCATGCGCAGGTAAATAAGGCTTTGTAGATTTCTTTTCCATATAACAAGCAAAACCTGTTCAGCTCATGGGGCACGGTAAATACCACATGAAAATAGGGTGCATTTAACAGTTCTGTTTCTCTGGCTTGTATCCATTGTACGCGTTTATGACCCTGACAGGTAGGACAATGCCTATTGCGACAAGAATTATATGAGATATGTAGCTTCTTGCAACAAGTACACTGGTCTATATGACCGCCTAACCCCTGAGTCCTACATTTTTTTATGGCTACTAAAGTCCGATAATGCCACCAGGTAAAACTCAACTGCTCTAAATGACGGTCTTCTAAGGTTAAAATATCTGCAACCTTAAAGGTAGGTCTCACTTTTTATAAAGCGTATCTAGCGGACTAAATTTTGAATGGTTGTTTAATTCTGCTATCTGAAGATATAACATTGTAGTTTCAATACGCTTGTGACCTAGAAGTGCTTTGAGTGTTAGGATATTCATCCCATCTTCCAATAAATGTGTCGCGAAACTGTGCCGCAGGGTATGGGCGGTAAACTTCTTTTTAGTTGTTATCTTACTTCGAGATTCTTTAATAATCCATTGTATGGCACTATTGGTAATAGGATGCTGAGCTCCATCGGAACTTACCGGACTGTAAAACAAATAATCTGTGGGGTAATCATTACTCATATACTTTTTTAAGCCTCGTGCCAATAGCTTATTTAAGGGTAGATACCTATCTGTATGTCCTTTTTTCTTACGGACAAATACCGTCTTACGTTCAAAATCAATATCTGAACAGCGTAAATCACAGAGTTCATAGCTCCTTAATCCACAACCATACAATAAGCCGAACATTAACCTATGACGCAAGTATTTTGGAGCTACTAATAAGGCTCTTACTTCCGTTTTATTCAGTACAATTGGTAAAACGTTTTGTCGGTGTATTTGCGGTAAGGCTATTTTTTTATCAGGTAAATTCAATAGCCTATACAAAGAACGAAGTCCATAAATAGTGTGTTTAAAAAAACTGTCAGAAGGAGTTTGGTGTAAATTCTTACAATGGAAAAGATAGTCATCTACAGCTTCTCTGTCTAACTTCTCAGGACTCATTTTAAAATGCAATGCCATGTGAGCAAGACATCGTGTATAATTGTTTAAGGTACTTTTTGATTTACCCGAAATAGTGAAGTTACGGCTTAATTTTTCGCAAGTCAAAGCAAATCCAGGAACTTGTTCTTTTGCTTTCTCTAGTAACGTTTTTGATTTTTTTTAAACATTTTGAATGAATTTTATGATTATCACAGTAAGTTCTATTATTTTTACTAAACAACAAAAAAAGCTTCCGCCTATTTTGGCGGATTAGTTCAACACAGTGTATAGTTTATTGCTTCTACATTTCCTCAACTATGCCAAGGCTTAGGTGTTCAAAGGCGGAAATTTGGTTACCCATTTTCACTCAACAAACACTTCAAACAGTAGTTCTTTTAAAAAAAAATTAGTTTTGAAATATTCTTCAGGAACTTTAAAGATTGTAACTTACATCCATCAATTTAAAAAACAAAAGAAACTCCAACATTGAAAAGATTAACATTCAAAATAAGTGCATTGATAATTTTTATGAATTCTCACTTACTTGTTGCTCAGGAATGGAACAATTTAAAAGCATATCAAAAAGAAACTAATAATAGTACACTTTTAGATGGCTGTTGGCTGAAAAAAGATAGAAAAAAGCAAACAGAAGTTTGGAAACTAGCCAACACCTACAATCTTTTCCAAAATAATGGAAACCTAAAGTATAAAACCATTAGAGAAATACGAGATTTTTATGTGTTGTTTGATGAT
>JABMPI010000485.1 GCA_013203755.1 Bacteroidota bacterium | reverse complement strand
TTCCAATACTCCCCGCCCCTCATAAAGCTTCTCTACATCGTAACCCAAAACCGCCATATTTGCAATTTCGCTTCCGGGGTGCATGGTCTCCGGAATCGTTTTGAACAATCCAGACTTTCCATTTTTTGCCAACCAATCTATATGTGGAGTTTTTGCCATTTGCAATGGAGTTTTACCTCCATATTCTGCCAATGGCTCATCCGACATTCCATCTCCCAATATTATAATATATTTCATTTTGTTTTAAATTAACTCCGGATTAAAAGGCGATATAAAAACATCTTTTTATATGACTAACTCTGCCATTTATGCCGGAGACTAAATATGCAACAGCTCCACGGACTTTAGTCTAACAAATTAATATCTTGGGCTAAAGCCCATCCAATAATTGTATCATAATTCCCCGGTTTAAAAGCCGGGGTTAGTAAAATTCCTATTCTAAAATCGTACTAAAGCTCGCAGCTATTACTATATATTCGAAACCTTAATTAAATCGGCAAAAACACCGGCAGCTGTAACCGAAGCTCCGGCACCGTATCCTTTAATAAGCATCGGAAATTCCTGATAACGTTCAGTAGTGTACATCACCAGGTTATTACTGCCTTCTAAATCGTAAAACGGATGTCTCGAATCTACTTCCTGTAAACCCACTTCGGCATTTCCATTTTCGAATCGGGCAACAAATCTCCATTTTTTATTTTCACTTTCCAAACGAATTCGATTTTGCTCAAACTCGCCATCTAACTCCGAAATTGTATTCCAAAATTCATCCATCGAACCTTCGAAATACGAATCGGGTACAAATTTGTTTATTTTAATATCATCCATTTCAATTCGATAGCCTGACTCGCGCGCCAGAATTAAAATTTTCCGGGCAACATCAACTCCACTTAAATCAATTCGTGGATCAGGTTCAGAAAAACCTTCCTCTTTTGCCATTTGAATGGTCTTACTCAAAGGAATATCTTCCGAAATAGTATTGAAAATAAAATTTAATGTTCCTGATAAAACAGCTTCAATTTTCAGAATTTTATCGCCTGAATTAACCAAATCGTTTAGTGTATTAATAATAGGCAAACCAGCTCCAACATTGGTTTCAAACAAAAATTTCACTCCTTTTCGTTTGGCAATTTTCTTCAATTCAGCATAATTTTCATACGCCGAAGAAGCCGCAACTTTATTGGCAGTTACCACCGAAATATTTGCACTAAGAATTTCCTTGTACAAAGTGGCAACATCGTCAGAAGCCGTACAATCAACAAATACCGAGTTGTAAATATTCATTGCTTTTACTTCGTCAACATATCCTTGCAAACTTGAGGTCATTTCCGAATTATCAAGACTCTCCTTGTAGCTGGAAATATCGATTCCATCCCGATTAAAAACCATTTTTCGGGAATTCGCAATACCTGTTAATTTTACATTGAGGTGTTTTTCAATTAGAAGTCTTTCCTGCTGAGTTTGCAATTGTTGCAGCAGGTTTCCACCCACGGTTCCAATTCCCATTATAAAAACATTTAACTCTGCATTTTCTGATAAGAAAAACGATTCGTGAAGTACATTTAATGTTTTTCGAAGGTCCTCGTTTTTAACCACCCACGAAATATTTAACTCCGAAGCTCCCTGCGCAATGGCAATTACATTCACACCACTTTTCCCCATAGTAGAAAAAAGTTTCCCTGCAATTCCGGTGGTATGTTTCATATTTTCACCTACAATTGCAACTATGGAAAGATTGCTTTCCATATCAACTTTATTAATCTGCCCCGATACAATCTCTTTTTCAAATTCATTTCGAATGGCACTTTCTGCCAAATCTACAGCATGTTCATCAATGGCTACACTAATAGAATTCTCGGAAGAGGCCTGCGAAATTAAAATTACATTTACATTTTCCTTGGCCAGCGCTGTAAACAAACGCATGGAAATACCGGTAACACCAACCATTCCTATTCCCTGCAACGTAACCAGAGTAATTCCCGAAATAGATGAAATTCCTTTAATTGGTCGCTCCAATCCATTCTCCATTGTTCTGGAAATTCGAGTCCCTGGATTTTCAGGTTCAAATGTGTTTTTAATTCGAATTGGAATTCCTTTTTGATAAACCGGCAAAATGGTTGGCGGATAGATAACCTTCGCACCAAAATGCGACAATTCCATCGCCTCGGAATAAGTTAATTCAGGAATGGTGTATGCTTTGCTAATTACTCTCGGGTCGGCAGTCATAAAACC
>JABMPI010000484.1 GCA_013203755.1 Bacteroidota bacterium | reverse complement strand
TAAAAATAGAGAAACTAAAAGTTTTAATTTTAATCCGGTAGCTTGAAAAGTTGGTAACACGCAACAATGTGCATTTATAATTAAAGCATTCATCGCTTTTTCTGTTGGATTAGCTTCCAGTTTTATGTTTTTATTTTGCTGAACTTTTTGAGAAATTCTATTTGTTGGTGATTTTCCGGCAATTATTAGTTGATCTTTAGCATTTAGAAAAACTTTTTCGATTAAAAAAAGAACGGCCTTTTCGTTTTCTTCAACAGCTAAATTACCGTGGTACAAAAAATAATCTCCTTTCCCGGGTTTTGAAATTACCTCCTCCAGCGGGTGAAATGCCGGTATATATTTTACATCCGAGTGTTTGTCTATAAAATAATTGTAATCGTTTTTTGAAATGGCAATAATGCTAAAATCATTTGATAATATGCGTTCATATTTTTTCAACTTTTTACTTTCGATATAAAAAAATAGCTTTTTGAAAACATCAGTTGTTGCTTTTGCTAACTCTTCATAATAATGGTGTTCAATATTGTGCATTCGTATCATCTTTTTCCGATTGGCTAAATCTGGATGATTAACATAAAAGCAAGTATGTACTCCTTCAAAAAGTATTGGATAATTATTGGCTTTTATATTCTCGAGAAGTTGTTTGTTTTTTCTGGTAGCTACAATATAAGGTAATGGCGAAAATAAATGTTGAAATCCCTTTTTTCGTTTGTAATAATAAATCTTGCTGCAATATTTTTCTAGCTCTGGTTGAGGCTGTCTTCCGTATTGAAAACAGTGTAAAACCACCTCGTAACCATAATTGTGCAGTGTTTTTATTTTATGAAAAACATCGATAACACCACCGTAATTTGCGGGGTAGGGGATATTGAATGAAATAATATTTATTTTGTTTTTATTCATTTAATAGCAAATGTATGAAAATAAAAAAACCGTGAACAATTATCTGTCCACGGTTTTAAAAAAGTATATATAATACTTGATTAGTCTCTTAAATTTATCTCTCCGTAACGGCTGCGTATATAGACTTTTCCACCACTGGCCGATCCAACTTTTCCTTTAATTGTTTTTGTATTTCGCTCTTTCATTTTATCTCCCGAAAATTCTTCTTCAGGGTACGAAATGCCGCAATATTCGCAGCTAGCGTCAACATTGTAACTTGCATCGTCTAGTCCAAGCGAAATCTGTCCGTAACTGTTTGTAATTGAAATCGACTCGAAACCCGAATTCACTTGCCCAACTTTTACACTACCGTAGCCCGCTTCAATTTTTAAGTTTTTAGCCAGCTCTTCAATTCTTAAATGGCTATATTTTGTTGTGGCAGTTACCGATTCAACTTCTTCGAAATCGAATTTGTCGTATCTCGATGCAATTTCAATTGATTTTCCCTCTTCAATGTCTACGGAAGAATATTTTGAATCTATTTTCAAATTACTAATTTCTCCAAATGTCATACCCGAGTATTTTACTTCTACATTTAAATCCGAAGCAGAACTTACATTTGCTTTTCCATAGGCCAGCAAAATTTTCATGCTTGCTCCTTTTAATTCATTTGCAGAAAAATTACCGTATTGAATATTAAAATCTCCGTTACCAGTTAAAGAATTTACTATTGTACTTCCGTACTTGTTAGAGATTTTAAGGTTTTTGTCTGAAGGAATATTTACAACATAATCAATACTAAATTTCCGTTGACTTTTGAAATTATTTTCAATTGTAGTTGTTGCTTTTATAGAGCTTCCACTTTTCGTAAATTCCACTTCAATTTGATCTAAAAGATCATCCGCTCTTCTTTCGTCGCGAGCTTCCACGGTTACAACTACATCAATTGTAATTTCACTTCCGCCTTCATTTTTTACTTTAATCTCACCAAACTTGTTGGTAATTTCCAACGATTGCACACTGCTTGCAGCCCAGGTTTCGTTGTACTCTTTTGTTTTTTCTTCTGCTAGTGCCGTAACTCCGGCAGATAAAATGCTGATAATAAACAGCGCAGTAATAAATTTAAATTTCGACATTTTGGTTATTTTTTATTTGTTTTACTTCTTCTAACTTATTTACAATCATACTAATAACACTAAGTTTAGCCTGATAATATTCTAACATTGCATTTATAACGCGTTCATCGTTCGGATTAGCTGCTAAATCTTCTTGCAAGGTTTTAAAACGGTCTTCGAATTCGCTTAGTTCAGTGTCCATCATTTGTTGCTCTTCGTCCGAAATAAAACCGTCTGTTGTTAAGGTATTCCATTTATTCAATCCAACATTAATGGCGTTTGTATAATAAAATTCAACCTCTTCGTATTCCGATGAAACCGATGCAAGCGTAACTTCGTTTTTGCTGAAAGCAGTAAGTAGCGAACTTTGTTGATTGGGCGACATATAAATAAATGCCTGATTGGCAGCCAGAAAGACAAAAATTACTGCAGCTGCTACTTTCCAAACCACATTAAACGAAAATCTTTTCTTTTTATGCTGTGCATTTAATTTTGCCTCGAAGCGTGCGAAATGGCCATCCAATGGCTCATTTTCGTTTAATCCTTCCAGGTTCTTTAAAATTAATTCTTCTATGTTGTCTTTTGCTTTCATCTCTATTCTTTTCAATTGTTATTTCAGCTAAGTGCTGTTAATTGTATGAAAAAACTTCTTTGTCTTTTAAAATCATTTTCAACTTGTTTTTAGCACGTAAAAGTTGAGTTCGTGACGATGAGTTCGAAATGCCTAATATCTGGCTTATTTCGTCGTGGTCGTACCCTTCAATTAAATATAAACTTAATACAACCCGGTAACCATCTGGTAAGTCTTGTATGGCATTTTTAATCATTTGTACATCCACTTCTTTTGTTCCCATTTGGTAATCACTAATTTGAACTGTTCTTTCATTTACTTCCTCAAACTGAACTTTTCTTTTTTTCAAGCAATCCAATGAACGATTTACTACAATCTTTTTTAGCCATGCCCCAAAACTTACTTCTCCTTTATATGTATCCATTTTTTTGAAAGCACTTAAAAAAGCTTCCTGCATTACATCTTCGGCTTCCATATCATTGTTAACTATTCGAATACAAACACTGTACATTGCTTTGTAATACAACTTGTACAGTTGGAATTGTGCCTTTTGGCTACCTTCCTTGCACTGGTCGATAATCTCCTGATGAATATTTTTGTAAAGTGTATTCAAATCTTTTAATTCTGGTTCAATGACGAAAGCAATATTTTAATGTTGCATACGTATGGAATTTATTTTTTGTTTTATGGAAAATACTTTTGCATACGATAGTTGTACGCATCAAAAGTACGATTGAAATTGATAAATTGAAACGTTATTTTTAACGGAGTGTTTATAAGTGAAAGGTTTTAAATAACTTCCCCATTCTGACTTGTTCTTTTTCCCTTTCTCTTCATTAAAATTTTGAACCGT
>JABMPI010000483.1 GCA_013203755.1 Bacteroidota bacterium | reverse complement strand
TTAACACATTTCTGTTGTGTACATTAGATTCTGACCGTATATTTGTGCTACGTTTATTTTCATAAGTTTAGGTTTAGTTAGGTTAGTTAGTTTAATGAGAAAAGGATGGGTTGTTGAACCCGTCCTTTTTGTTTTTTAGACCATTTTTCCCACTTAATTGTAATTCCATTCCCATTTTATTCTTTTAAAAGATTTTACTTTTTATATTTACATGTAATTGGTTGTTAATAAGCTAAATTGATTTTGTTTAGCAGGACGTTTCCAATTATATTTTAGAATAACTCTAAATAGAGGGTTACCTTTTTAGTAATAATAGAATATATAATAGAAGATGATAGTTTACAGTGACGAGCAAATCCTTAAAGGGATTCTAAGACACGATAATTTAATTTTACAGTACGTATATAAACAGTACTATTATAAAATAAATTATTTTATAAAGAAAAACCAGGGAAGCGAGGACGATGCCAGTGATGTTTTCCAAGAAGCTATTATCGTTATTTATCGAAAATTGAAAGAAAACGATTTGATTTTCGAGAAGAGTTCTTTTGCAGGGTATTTATTTTCTGTTTGTAGATTTTTATGGCTTAAACAGTTAGAGAAACGACGAATAGAAAAAGAAAAGCTTAATGAATTGTTACCATTTCAGGAAGATTTATACGATGATAGTCTTAATGAACTGGTAGAGAAAAATGAACGATACGGGTTGTATCAAAAACATTTTGCTACCCTTAGTACTGATTGTCAAAAGTTAATGCAGTTATTTTTCGAAAAAGTTCCATTAAAAGAAATTGCGAAAGTGATGGGATATAAAGGCGAAAAATATGCAAAAACAAGAAAGTATAAATGTAAAGAACTGCTTATACGACGCATAAAACAGGATACAGAATTTAAAAAAATACTTGAAGATGACACCTAAAGTTAATTATTTTGAACGAATTGAAGACTATTGCTTAGACCAGTTGGACGCTGCAGCAAGAGTTGAATTCGAAGCTGAGTTAAAGTTGGACGCTAAACTCAGAAGCGAGGTTAAACTTAATATGGAAATTCAATCAGCAATAGCTGAATTGGATGTTACAAACCTCAGAGATAAACTAAAAAATGTTGCTTGCCAAAGCATAACCTCAGAACCTCAAAAAGATTCATTTGAGTTACTGTCAGATTTTTCTGACTTCGAAGAGTTAAGTGAAGGACTTTCTTCCGAGGAATTAATCAATTTTTACGATTCGATGCCCAAAGTTCATGTTCACCAACATGAAATGACTTCGAATGAAAACACGCACCATTATTATAAGGAACAAAATCAATCGGCTTTAGAAGACGATATGGATGGTTTTGAGGACTTTGATATGGAAGGTTTGGACGGACTCGAAGAAGCAATTCTGGAAAAAGACATTATCAATTTTCGTCAAACTTTAAAACAAGTAGCAAAATCAATTGAGCCACAATTTACTGTGGAAGAAATTGATAGTTATTTAAATAAAGAATTGTCTGGTGACGAGCTTTACGAATTTGAAAAGGAGCTTTCGTTAAATCGTGATTTGAAAGATGAATTAAAGCTGCATGAAGAGTTGGAAATGGCAATTGGGGAAAGTGAAATTATAAATCTGAGAAATAAACTTTCACAAATTGTTGAAACGGAAACTTCATGGAATGTTAGCGAAGAAAGTATTGAAGATTTTATAGATGGAGAATTAGAAGGAGCATTCCTTGCAGAATTTGTCAAGGAATTATCTGAGAATTCCGATTTAATAGCTGAAGTTGAATTGCGCAGGCAAATTAATGATGTTATTGGAGAGAAAGATATTATGGAATTAAGAGCAGGTTTAAATGCTGCTAAAGAATTTGCAGAGGAAAGCAAGGTAAGAAGATTAATTCCGGAAACAGATAATCAATTATTTAAGTTCTTACGAACGAGTGTAGCAATTATGGTTGTGTTGTTTGGAATAGCAAGTTTGCTGAATAGCGGATACATCTCAAGCGACAGCGCTTACGACAATTCCTACGAATCGCCTCAGTGGGCATCAGAACGTTCTGTTTCGGCTGATTTTACGTATCTACAGAGAACACAGGCTGCATTTATTAATCAAGACTGGGCGGAAGTTACTAAACTGAATAAAAATGCACCAGAAGCTATTAGTACAAATCCAGTGTTCCAATTTTATTCCGGTGCCAGTTTACAGAATTTAGAAAAGTATTCTGATGCAATTACGGAATATTCTCAAGTAATAAATCATGGAGATAACCTGTTTATTGAGGAAGCCGAGTGGTACAGAAGTTTGTGTTACATTAAAATAGGAAATAAAGATTTAGCAAAACAAGAATTACTTGCAGTTGTTAATAGAAAAGGATACTTTGCGCAAGATGCCAAAGCAATTTTAAGACGGTTAAAATTTTCATTGGAATGATATAAATATTCGTAATACACATACACATTCTAAAGAGCTCGTTTTTTACGGGCTTTTTTAATTTTATAAAGTTGGTCAGTTAAAACGGCAACAAGTAATAAAATGAGAATTATAAAAAAGTAAAAATCGTAGCTTTTATAAAGAGGAGAATTATTACCTAAGTTAATATAACTAAGCCAGTAATGAGGATGAGCCCTGCGTGAATTTGAATTCTCCAAATATTCTAATTTAGCCTGACGCAATGCTTCATTTTTTGTCTTTCCTTTTTTTAGGTTTTTGTAAAATACCCCCATTATTTCCGTTCCTGATTGATCTTCCACTTCCCAAAGCGACATAACAATTGAGGGGCAACCGGCATAAAAGAAACCGCGGGCAAGACTCATAATCCCTTCTCCTTTTCTAAGTTTTCCACTCCCCGTATTACAGGCACTTAATACCGCAAGTCGCGCATTTAAATTTAAGTTATAAATGTCGGCAGTATTTATGCTTCCATCAGAAAGAAGATTTTTAGTGGTATTATTTTGCGTAAATGCTAATTTGGAAAAAGCAGGTAAGGAATCGTTAATAAAGGCATGCATTGCCAAATGTAAAATGTCATATTTTTCAATGTTCTTTCTGAAGTTGGTCTCCGAAGCATTATCTCCTTTAAACACATCTGTGTTTACTGTTTCTGAAATAATGTCAACCTCTTTTTGAACTCCAGGTAACGGGAAAAGTATGTAATATTGGTTGGCAATTTCTATACTATCCGAGTTGTATTCCGGTGCAAAAGCAATTACTTTGTTTTTTAAGTTTTTTGAAGGGGATTGGAGTTTGAAAAGTAAGTTTGATGAATTTGAATAGTTGATACTGAAATTTTTAATTAAGTATTTTAGCTGATCGAATTTGATTGCTTGAGAGGTATCCGGAAGTTCTTCAAGAAGCCCGTCAAAGGCAATGTAACTCAGTTTTCCATCAGGAACAATTGTTAATTGTTTATTTTGAATATTACGATAGAAGGGTTTAATCAAAATATTAAATAAATGATGTGCTGATTCGCAATATGTTATTGATTCTTTGTTTGTAGTAAACATATATTCCGGATCAGACATAAAATTAAACATTGATTCGATTGACTCCAGAAATTTATTGTTTACAATTTGCTGATTAAATTGCACTTCATTATTTGAAATGATAAAAGTATATAGCTCTGAGGCAGAGTCCGTTTCATTCAGAACATATTCCAAAACTACCTCTTCTTCTGATAATTTCTGTTGAATATCGAAAATGGATAACATGGACTTTGAATATTTTAAGTCGTAGTAGTCGCTGTACTCAACTTCTAAAAATTGATTTAACTCCTCCCGATTCTTGTTAGCTTCAAAAATTCTGGTATTGTAGTCAGTTATTAGAATTGAATCTGGTTTCTCCTCACTATTTTCTTCGTATAGTTTTTCAGAGTAAATAGAAATGGTATTATTCAATTTTTGTTCTAACTGAATCAAACTATCCGGGATTAGACTATTTTGAAGCGCCGATTGGTCTGATAATTGATCAAATACGGAAGCACTTTTCGTTCGCTCGGTACTTTGGAAAGCAAGTTCAAGATACTCGTTATTATTAGTTAGAGAATACGCTTCAAATGCAGTTTTAATTAATTTTTGAAAAGTAGAATGTTCCAATTCTGTTAATTGTATTTTACTTTCGTCGCTGGAAATCTCTTTTCTGGCTTTTTGGATTAGTGAACTTGCTATTTGGTAGTTCTCGATGGCACTTTTAAGAGATTCGATTTTTTTATCTGAATTTTCAATATCTGCTATTTCTTTATGTGTGTCAGCTATTTTTTTTAAAAGCGTGATGCAATTCATCATTGAAAGCCAATTTGCAGATTCATTAATTGTTTCAAGAGAGTATGATGTAGGAAAATTTAAGGCTTGCAAACCTTTTAGATACCAATTTAAAGCCTGGTTTAATTTTTCTTTTTTTTGTTCGGAAAATGAAATTATATCGCGGGTTTCGATCGAAATATTCCTAGCTAGTTCACCATTTATATTATAGTAATATTCTAGCTCCGTACCCCTTTCTGGTTGGCTTAACTTTATAATTTCAAATGCTTTATTTAAAGTATAATTAGCCTCAATAAATTCTTCGGCAGAAATAAGAAATAGGGCATAGTTTAGATATTCAATCGCAATGTCAATTGGAAAATCTTTATATTCTTTGCGTGCTAAATTAATGGCATTTAAATAATTGTTTTTGGCTTCAACATTATTCCCTTTTAATTGATTGACAAAAGCCAATAATTCATAATATAATATTTTATCAGGGGTGTTCGCATTTTTAATATTTTGATTTATGAGTTTAATTGCAGAGGCAAAATCATTAATTAAATAGAAAATCTCAGCTATACTGTAATTTATATTAGCAATATATTCAATATCAAATTCATTATTATTTTGGTAAATAGATAGAGTTTGGTTAAAATATTCTAAAGCTCTTTTGAAATCGAGTTTGCTTCGATAAACATTCCCTATATTCAAATATAGCCCACTCTTATTTCGAAGGCTGAAACGTCCACTTTTTATATAAATATTTTCAGCAAGGTTAAAGTATTTTAAAGCTAAATCATATTGCCCCAGGCTTCTGTATGTTCTTCCTATTCCCATATGTACAGCTGCCAGATTGTAACTTTCTTCCCCATATCTGTTTTTTCGAAGTTCAAGACCATAAAAAAAAGTATCCAAAGCCTGTAAATGAAGACCATTTGAACGGAGATTATAAGCTTTGGTATTCAAATCTTTTGCACGAATACTATCTGAAAAAAAATCTTCATCCTGAGAAAAAAGAAAAAATGACTGTAAGGATAAGAAAATGAGTAGAATAGCGCTTTTTGTCGATGACATATAACTCTGTATTTAGTCAAACCTTAAAAAGCCAGATATTTTGAGGGTTTAATTTTTGGAAAAATAATAGTTTGCAAAAATTAATAATTTGAAATAGGTCAAAAAGAATTTGCTCTTTAATTCTATTGAGC
>JABMPI010000045.1 GCA_013203755.1 Bacteroidota bacterium | reverse complement strand
GATTAAAAAATATTTTAATCATAAAGATATTAAATATGCAGCGTAAAAATATCTCATTTAATTCCCGTCGGGTTAATAGCACTTCTTTCGTCATTGGCATCGGCTTTAATAGTATTATCTCCTCTGATAAAAAAATCTGGAGTTGCCCTTGCATTCGTGCTATAACCAACTTTTAACCCTGCCACAGATGATCTTAATAAATCTGATACACTTGAAGGTTTATATTTCATAAGTTGTTCAGCATTCACGTTAACTACGGAACCTGTCAAATCTTTTTTTCTGGCGGTGCCATATCCAATAGCCACTACTTCATCCAGGCCAATAGCGTCTACCGCCAGGGTTATGTTAATTATGTTTTGATCAACAACTTTAATTTCCTGTGTTTTCATTCCTACAAATGAAAACACAAGTGTAGCATCATCAGGAACATTGGTGATGGAATAATTTCCATCTATATCAGTTACTGTTCCTGCAGTCGTTCCCTTAAAAATAACAGTTACTCCGGGAATAGGTTTACCATCTTTTCCGGTAATGATACCGGTAATGTTTTTTTGCTGGGCGAATGCCCCTAATTGAGAAATAAGGAAAATCCCAACTAATAAAAACTTTGCTAAAAGCATACATTGCCCTTTAAACAAAGATCTTTGCGTTGTGCTTCTTTTCATAGGTTTAAATAGTTTAAAATGATTAAATAATTAATTTTTACAATTAGGATGGAATGTATAACTATGTTTTTAAATAGTTAGACAACAATTATGGAGTATTCCATAGGCAGTTTTGTTTAATAGGTTTATTCGTTTTAGCTTATTTTTTACTTTTTTATTCAAAAAAGAAAATCGCCGTTAACGTTAACGAAAAATACGAATATATATTTTAAATTACTAATTTATTAAGCATGTCCTTTAGCATGTTCATTATGAGGTTACCATTTCAGCTTTTGTTTGCCTTGAAATCAAAAAATGAATGGGGAATGTGGGTAAAAAAGAATACAACAAAAATGGGATGAATCGCAGAGATTTCAATCAGTGAGACTTCAATTTTGAGAAACAAAATTGATTAGCCGAACTGATCCCAAGCATCGTCGGGGGATCTCAAGAGTAATATTCCCCGCTCCCTGGAGCGATTGAGAAACATTTTCCATTGAGATACCTCGTCTGCTTGCTGCGAGGAGCTTCATTCCGGAGAAAATTCCAGGCTAAAATAGATTGAAAAATTGTCGACTTTATGGACACTAATTTATTGAACTTCGCTGAAATACTGAGGTAGGTGTCTGACGCTGTAGATCTTTTCTTGTGTCACCGGATTTCAAACTTAACAATTATATGTCCTAAAATAAAAGTTTGTTGTGAACTTTTATTGGGGTCTGGGGGTAAATCGTGCTTATTCACACCCTGTTTCGGAATTGGCCTGCAATGCAAACTCCTCGTCGTCCCTCCTTTTCAAACAGCACTGCTTACCTGTTCCATCGCAAAGAGTCGTCATTTTGAATACTAAGCCAGACCTTTTTAGGCCACTGCTTCACGGGCATTGGTATTCGTAGATACTTGGTATGTTTTAATGTGTTTTCTTGTCAGCGGTGGCTTTTTTTGTTTGCTTTTTTGAGCTGTAGAAAAAAGATAATTCATGTGATATGACAAAATACTTTAGGAAAGCAATAGTATTTATAGTTTGATTTGTGATTTAAAAAAAGTAAATCCTGGGAAATTTGAATTGATCCAATGTAACAAGTACGTTCTCTGCCCAAATGAAAAGTGGAGTAATGTAACCAGTACATTCATCCAAAAAATGAAAATTGGAGCAATGCCACCATGACATTTGTCGAAAAAACGAAAAGTGAGGCAATGTCACCACGGCATTTGTTGCCCAAATAAAATTTGGAGGATTGTAATTGTGTTATGCCCTATAACATAATTATTTGCTATGAATAAAATCTGATATTTTGTAAATTTACATAGTTAAAAACCCAATTCTCCTCAAAACAGAGTCTTTGGTTAATCCATCTTAAACATTAAATTACCAAACAATGATTTATTATTTTATGACCTCAAGTCGGGTTACGGAAGTAGATGCAGGTGCTATGCGCCTGATTGGTGCATACAAAAATACCGCTTTATCGGGCGATGTGCACCTGGCTACCATGTTTACCAATCTCGAAACACAAAACGCACGGTTTACGGTTGCCATTAACCGTTCGAAAGCCGAAAGCGACCTGGAAGAAAAAGACGAAGTACGCGACGAAAAAGTACGTGCACTTTATTACCTGGTAATGGGGCTTTTGCATCATCCCGATGCAGAAATTAAAGCTGCGGCCCGGGCAATAGAGAAAGTATTCGATAAATATGGTTTGGCCATTACCGGCGAAAGTTATGCCACCGAATCTTCGCTTATTGTTTCTTTGCTCGACGATTTAGCGAAAACAAAGCTTCAGGCCGATATTGCTAAACTTTCTGGTTTGGCAGAAATAATTGCTGAATTAACAGCAGCACAAACCGATTTCGAAAGTACGCGTATTGCCTACGAAGAAGAAAAGGCCAAAGAAGGCACACAAGAAAATGCTACCACAATTAAAAAAGAAGTGCTGGATATTATTAACGGTAAAATTGTGGTTTACCTGCGCGCTATGGAAATTGTAGACCAAGCTGCTTATGGCGACTTTGCCCGTACCGTTGCCGTTATTATTAACGAAAACAACGAGCAGGTTAAAAAACGCCTCAAAAAACCGGAACCGGTGGAGTAGGGCAATAAATAAAAATGTGATAAAAGGGGAGTATAAAAGATGGGTGCTACCCCTTTTTTTGTGGATATTTTTAGGCCCCGATTACAAATCGACCTCGCTGCCGCACGATTGTATCGTGTGGTTTTAATTAACTACAATAAACTTGAAAAATAAACTTAGCCTGAATAATGGAATTTGTAATTAGCACTCATTTATTTAGTAAATAACTTATCTATACCACACGATGCAATCGTGCGGTAGCGCGGGTTAAAGCAATTTATAAATGTCTTCTGTAAAACTGCAGGTACACATTAAATAAAGTCCCCGGTCGAAAGAGCGCAAACAGTCACTGTTAAATTCCATAATATCGTCGATGTAGAATTCGGTAAATACCTCCTTCATTTTTTCGTATATGCTATATTCAAACACTTCTCTTGCCAATTTATCCTCGTACTGTTCCCAAAATATCTTGGTGTAAGTCTTATGATATTGTTCAGGAAACTGTTTTATCTCTTTTAAACGCTTCTTTTCTGCTTCCTCCCTGCTTGTTGGTTTTTTAACCGGATTAAGTTTGGCCATAGGCCCTCCGTTAATATTTAGCGAATAAACCATATTGTACTCTTCCCATATATTGCGAATATATTTCTCTCCAATTTCGAGTACTGCCTGTTCCTTGTTTTTACCTTGCTTAGTTAATTCGGGCAGATAATTAAATACAATTTCTGCTAATGCCGGCGGAAGTTTTTTACTAAAACCTTCATATAAAGCTTTATAATATGCTTTCCTCTCTTCAGACTGTTTAATGAAATTTAAAAATTCTTCTGATGGCATGGTAATTTGTTTTGGGTTATTATTGGAATTTAACGGTTTGGCTAAGTGCTATACGGGATTTCGAAGTACTGACTTTTCCTATTTGCACCGAGCCAATTCGTTTATTCAATATTTCATGTTTTACGTCAATCGTCAAAGACGAATTGGCGGTGTTGCAACAACGAGCCGCAGCCCCAAAAACCGCTCAAACCCGCATTACATATGACACTTTGTTGCCGGTATGTTGCTTTTAATCTGTGAATTGACCACTTGCTGTATCATAAGTTATTGAATCAAGATATTCCAATATTTTTATCAATCCCTCATATTCCTGCTCATAATTTGACAAATCCTTTTTATTTTGATTATACCATTCTGTACAGTCAGAACTTGCATGCACATTTTTATGTCGATTTCTCACAATTTCATTTAGAAAGGTTATATCTCTTTCTTCATATTTTGTTCCTTTTCCTAATAATAAATCAAAGCCTAATTTATCTTCAAATAATTCTTTGATATTCTTAAATTCTGGATTGTTAAAACCTTTAAGTTGGTCTTCTAAAGTCGCAAGGGTTGCTTGGTTATCTCCGCGCATAACACTACAATTATAGACGATGTGTTTAACGCAACCTTCAAGAAATCTTGTTGCCATTACATAAACAGTCAAATTTAACAATGATTGAATCTTAATTGCTGAATGAGATTCAAGTTTATGTTTTTGTACTGCTTGAATAGTTGAATCAAGATTATACTTAAAAGTATCTATATCAGGTGATTCAAATGCCATTATCTTAGACCTAAAAAGTAATTCCTTGCAATTGTAATTCTATTTTTAACACTTGTTTCTGCAGAAGTACCAGATGTTACATATCGGATGAACTCTTCGTCTTTAACTAGTCGCTTATGATTATTCTCCAAATCTTTGATGTCTTTTCCTTCTTTGATTATTTGTGCAATACTAACCATAACTGCATCACAAACAGATTTGTTAACTGTACTTATAACACGAAATGCCTGAACTCCAATATTGCTATTTAAAATCTTTACTACTTCTTCAAATAAGCGTTCTTCAATATCAACTTTTTTGTTCTTATCTTGAAAATTACTAAGAAATTCACGCATTGAAGGTTTATAAGAATTAAGTGAATCAAATAGTGCGTAAAATCTTAGCACCATTTCTACATCTCTTAATCTGCGGTCAGGATATGTTTTTCCTAATAACTGTCTCCAATCTTTATTTTTATTTAAATCAATTAATTTATTATTTAAAGTACCATTATAAACACAGTTCCTTACTTCTTGGTCAGTTAATGACATTCCTCCGGTATTTAGTCTATGGAAGATATCATGAACTAGTCTAGGATTTGAATCTATGTCTTCAATTATTGTCGTGTTAAGAACAGCATTCCTAATCCTCCTTTTATATTTCTCATCTAATTCATCATACGTTTTACCATTCCAATCCCTGTTTTCTAACTTTCTGAGACCAAAAATTAATTCTTGCCCATTTGTAATAAATTTACCTTTCATATAAAAATAAACCGATTTCAATCTTTGCTGACCATCAATAACTTTATAAGTTTCGTCTTCCTTGCTTTTTCCTAAAAATATACTTGGAATTGGCAAACCTATTAGAAGTGAATCAATAAAAAGACTTGCCCTATTAATATCCCAAACGAAGTCACGTTGAAATTCAGGTTGCAAATCAATCTCCTCATTGTCTATTTTAAATTTGAGGACTTCGACTGTATTTGCAATATTATATGAAACTATTTTAGCAAGTTCACCAGTTGTCGATTCTCTAATTGGTTCAATTTCTTCATTCTCAAATTCCAATTCTTTTTTCAATTCTATATTTTCCATATTTTTATATTTTATACTGTGGTTTTCTTTGCAATTACCGGCAACGTATCGCTAAACGCAATTGTCGTTATTTCGCTTATACCTGTTATTTTACTGTTATTGGTAATTGCCTGTTTTTTAGTTGTATTGTTTATTTGAAATCCTGGGGTGTTACTCTTGCGCCGCTAATCTTTCTCTGTTTCACCGGGTTTCGTAAATGCTTCTCAAAATTAATAAGATAACATTTAAAACAAAATGTTAGCGCACTTTTGTTTGTAAGCAAGCGTGTGTGAGCCGGTGTTTTTGTCATTCTATTGAAATTTAGTACCCCCTGTCTTTACATCGCGCAACTGAAGTTGCTTGACACCAACTGTCCCCCTCAATTGAGGGAGACAGTGGAGGACAGTGGCCCGGCTCGACCGGGCCATTTCCGAAACGGTGGGTAATTAATCCTTACAATATTCAATTTCAGAAAAATAAAATCCCCGATTAGTTCCTTTTAATTCTATTCATTTTCTATTTTTGGGTGTCCAAAACCAAAGTATTATGAACCAATTTAAATTTCTCGTTGGTATTTTCTATTTATTCGCTTTGCTGAGTTCCTGTGCAACCAAACAGGAAGAAGCACCTCAAAAACCCAACGTCCTATTCATATGTGTCGACGATCTTCGCACCGAATTGGGCTGTTACGGAAACGAACACATAAAATCGCCAAATCTGGATAAACTGGCTAGTCAGGGATTTCTGTTTACCAACCATTTTGTAAATGTTCCTACTTGCGGAGCATCGCGGCATTGTTTGCTTACCGGGCAATTGCCAACTTCTGTTGCGCATACAAAAAATGGGATTACATCAGAAACAATATCAGTGCAAGCAGAAGGCGAAGTACCCGAAACGTTTATTCATCAACTAAAACGAAACGGTTATTACACAGTTGGAATTGGTAAAATTACCCATCACCCGGATGGTTATGTGTACGGATATATGGAAGAACCCAGTACTCAACTCGAATTGCCATACAGTTGGGATGAAATGTTGTTGGACGATGAAAAGTGGGGTAGTGGACACAATGCCTTTTTTGGTTATGCTGACGGCACCAACCGAAATACGTTGCAGAAGCAAGTAAAACCCTACGAAATGGCAGATGTGCCCGATGAAGGATACATTGATGGATTAACAGCAAACCTGGCCATAAAAAAGTTGGGTGAATTAAAGGAAAAGGGACAACCTTTCTTTTTGGGAGTTGGTTTTTTTAAACCTCATTTACCGTTTACCGCGCCTAAAAAATATTGGGATATGTACAACGAAGACGAACTTCCCATTGCACCCTTTGCCGCAATTCCTGAAAATTCGAGTAAAGCCAGTTTGCACGGAAGTGGTGAGTTTAATCAGTATTTATTGGGCGAAGAAAAGGCTTCGCTGGATGCGCCTGTTTCTGATGAGTATGCAAGAAAAGTTAGACATGCCTATTTTGCTTGTGTAAGTTATGTTGATGCACAAATT
>JABMPI010000482.1 GCA_013203755.1 Bacteroidota bacterium | reverse complement strand
TTTTTTTCTTAGTGAAAATTTTAAAATAACTTGTTCAAATATGACGTTGTTATTTAAAACCTTTCACTTTACTGGAAATTGAATATTTTTTATTCGGGAATAACATTTTTTACCCGTCCAACTTCACCGGTTTCCAAAAGTACTTTTATCCCATGCGGGTGATTTGGCGATTTTGTAAGTATTCGTTTTACAATTCCATCGGTTAATTCTCCCGTTCGCTGGTGGTGTTTTTGCACAATTTCCACCTCAAAACCAACTTCTATATTTTTCCTGTTTCTGCCGTCCATGTAATTTTTTTTAATGAAAAGGGTAGCAAATATAATGTCAAAATCTAAAAGATTAAAAGCATTGGAACACTGATGACACAGATTCTATTGATTTGCGCTGTTTTATTTAGTGATTATCTGCTAAAACAGTGTCATCTGCGTGCCTTTTTTATAAACACTGTTATTAATCCAGTTTTTCCAATTCAACCCAAAAAGGAAATATGCTTTTCCCTTTTGTTGAATAGAAAGGAATTAAGTCGCAATCCATTTTTGTAAGGTGAATGTTTTTCATCTCAATAATATCAGTGTCAGTGGTTTCATTTTGCATTTGATTGATAATTGCTCCCGTTTCCAAATACATGCGCCCTTTTGCTTCCAGAGGTTTAATAAATTTAAACCGTACGTTGTAATCACCTTCAGCAATACTTACTTTCCATTTTCCGTAAATCTCTTCCTGCGACCAAATGGCACGCGCTCCGCTGGCATCATTTCTATTCAGTATTATCGGATTTTCGTGCTCGCTACCCACAATTATTGGTTGCGGATTTATGAGGTTTTCTGAGCCAATTAATTCAATGTAATATTGGTCGAGTTCGTACTTTAAATTGTTAGCGATATTTTTATTTTCCAACACAATATTATTTTGTTCGTACGGATCTTCTTCAATATTGAAAAATTCAAAATCTTCAATTGTAGCGTTATAATCCGTGAGTCCAACCAGCTTGTATTTGCCTTTTTGTAGCGCAATGTTATTGTATTTTTCAGGAAATCTACGTGTCCAGTAGAAAAACAGGGAACGGTTGGCCCAGTCAATAGTTTTGTTTTGAATGAGTGGTAAAAGGCTTTTCCCGTCAATTTTACGATTTTTTGGTAATTCAACATTACAAATTTCAGATAATGTTGGAAGAATATCAATATGAGCCGCCGTAATTTCAATGTCTTTTTCTCCCTTAAAAAGTGCAGGTATTCTCATATAAAAAGGAACTCTTACTCCACCGCGGAAGACACTGCCTTTTCTTCCACGCATTCCGGCAACGTATCGTGTTTGTTGAGGACCGTTGTCGGTCATAAATATAACCAGGGTATTATCCGCAATATTTAAGTCATCCAACTTCTTAAATAATTCCCCCAAATTATCATCGATGTTTGAAACCATGGCATACACTTTTCGAGCATCTTCTTTGTCTCTTTCACTCATTTTTACAAAAGGGCGGTTATCGTTTTCAAATCCCGAACTCGGGTCGATGTCCTTGTACATTTGGTAATATTCATCGGGAACTTGAAGCGGTGTATGTGGCGCATTAAAAGCGAGGTAGCAGAAAAATGGCTTTTGCTGATTACTTTCGATAAATTTAATGGCTTGGTTGGTAAAAATATCCGAGCAATATCCATCATGTTTTTCCTGTTCGCCATTGTGCCAAAGAACCGGATCGAAATAACTTTTGTCTTTTTGAAAATACGTTGTGAAGTCGCCAACTTGCCCCATTCCACCGGATAAATGAATAACAGATTCATCAAAACCCTGATCGTTTGGTCTCGATGGATAATTGTCTCCCAAATGCCATTTGCCAAAAACTCCTGTTTTATAGTTCGCTTGTTTTAGCATTTCGGCAATTGTAACTTCGGTTGTTGCCATGGTTGCTCCACCGTTGTACGTGTCTCTAACTCCTGTGCGGAGCGAGAATCTACCTGTCATTAAACTTGAGCGGGTTGGCGCACAAACCGGTGAAACATAGAAATTATTAAAGCGAATGTTTTTGCTGGCAAATTTATCTATTACCGGTGTTTTAACATGTGGATTTCCAGTAATACCCAAGTCTCCATAACCCTGATCGTCGGTCATTATTATAATTACATTGGGTCTGGTATTTTGCTGTGCAAGCGACGAAGCTGCAAAGGCTAATGCGAAAAGGGCAATGAATACGAATGCTTTCATGGAGTTGTTATTTTTTTAATTAGTAGGCTTTTATTAATGAAAGATTGAATGGATTGAAATGATTGATTTCTTTTTAATTTACAATCCTCCATCAATTTACATCAATCACTTTCTATTCTCTAATTAATTGATTTCTTATTTCAGGCGCTAATTTATGATATCCTTCTGAATTTGGGTGTAATCCGTCAAGAAAAAGAGATTCATTAATTTTATCATCATCATCATTTAACAGAATGCCACCAACATCAATGAAGTTTACATTTTGTTTTCCGGCTAGTTGGGCTATTTTTAAATTTATTTCAGAAACACGCGCCTCATTTTCTCTTCTCGGATATAAACCAATCATTAAAATTTTAGCGTGTGGCTGACGTATTTTTATAGATTGAATCAGAAGATCAAGCCCAATAATAATTTCTCCGTCGGTATTCAGATGAAGGTTGTTTGTTCCCAGATTGACTATAATTTGCTCTGCATTAAAACCATCCAGTTCATCGTGATATATTCGCCAGAGAACATTTTCTACTCTGTCCCAACCGAAGCCAAAATTCTGAACTTCTAAATCGCCAAGATATTTATCCCAGGAATCGCTACCGTTACTTCTCGTAGTTTTCGGATTTCCTCCCCAGTAATGTGTTATGGAATTTCCAAAGTAACAGATTTTTGGTGGTGATTTTTTATTGAGTTCCAAAAGTTCGTTGTGCCTTTTTTCCCAATTGTACATTCCCGGCTCACGAGCCTGTGTTACAGGAATGGTTGTTGAATATTTTTCAACGGGTTCGTTTAATATTTGGCGAATTTTCTTTTCGTAAGCAGAAGCATAAATCTCCATTCCTAAATCCGATGGGTGTGTTCCATCCACATAACTGTCTAAAGTTAGGCCGATTTCAGCTTGCGTGAGTAAGTAGATATTTTTGATGCCCTCCGATTTTAGTTGGGCAAAAGCCTTTTGCATGGTAAGGTTGAGTTGTGCGGTAGATTCCAACAATTGGTCATTCGAAGATGAATTTGAATATCCTGCGTTTTCAACCAGTAAAATGGGTGTTGTAGAATTTTGTCGTAGCTGTTTAACCGATGAAAGAATTAACTCGGAAACTTGTTCTGCACTTCGATCTTTGGTTAGAATTAAATTTGGGAGACAATCCAGTACAATTATTTTTGCATCAATCTCAGTGATCAAATTAACCAATTCTTCTTCCAGTCTTCCATTCCCCGAAAAACCAAGATTAATTAGTGGTCTGTCCATCTTTCGTTCTAAAATAGATGTCCAGGCCATTCCCGGCCGAGAGGCACACCCTCCCTGAGCAATTGATGTTCCGTAAATAACAATTGGTTTTTCTTTGCGTACCGGAATTGGTTCAAAAAGAGCATTTTCATCCACACCTATTTCAAGCCACTCCACCGAATTGTAAAGTGGTAGATACAAATGGTATTCCCGACCTTTTTTGTGGTAATTGTCGTTGGGTGTGATATTCATAAAATTGTATTTTATTGTATCATCAAAGGAATAGTTACCCCGGCACCACATCCAATTTCCATCGCTGTCTTTTGCATATAAATCTACTCCGCTAACTCCGGTTGCAGGCATGTGTGGCATAGCAGTGTTTCCGGTTACCTTGTATCTAACTTTTATTTCGCTGGCATTGCTTCGGAAACGAATTTTTAATCCTGCAGCATGTTTCGACAAATTCCAAACTGCCTTTCGAACCGTTTCTTCTGCTTTGGCAGGAAGCCGGTCGTAACTACTTTGAACTTCGTTTGACCATCCCTGTCCGTCAATAACATCGATTTCACTTTGTGCCGGATTCCACCACAAAATATTATTTTCCTCTTGCGAAAAAGAGAGGTGAGATATTGCCAGAAGCAGGGTTAAGAGTAGGCTGAGTTTAATTTTCATTTTGATTATTTATAAAATCCAAAATTGTCAATAAATAAACTACTTTCCAAAATATACTCAATTAAGATAGCTTTTCGGGAATTG
>JABMPI010000044.1 GCA_013203755.1 Bacteroidota bacterium | reverse complement strand
TATGATTTTATTAAAGTGTGTATCAACGACAATGCCGATTGTTGCAAAGTGAGCGAATTCCTCGCACCCGATTGTTCAGTAAATGAATGTGAAATTTGGGGTTTATCATTAACAGCTGGTGAATGCATAACCGACTCCACTTATAATTTAACCATCAATTTTAATCACCAAAATACAACCAATAGTTGGTTTGAGGTTTTCACACGAAATAACAATAATATTGGTATTTTCGAGCTTTCTGATTTACCATTAACCATTACCGATTTCGAAAAGAGCGGATTAGAGTATGATTATATTAAAATAGCCATTAACGATAATCCGGACTGCATTAAAGCAAATGAGATAAAACCACCCGGGTGTGATTAATAAAGAAGAGTAAAGTATGAAAACAATAGGATTAATTGGAGGAATGAGTTGGGAGTCGTCGGCAGTGTATTACGATTTAGTGAATAAAAAAGTGCGCGAAATATTGGGTGGATTTCATTCCTGTAAAAATATAATGATTACGGTTGATTTTGCCGAAATCGAAAAATTACAACATTTAGATGAATGGGAAGCTTTGGATAAATTAATGGTTGCTTCGGCTAAACAGTTGGAAGCTGCGGGAGCTGACATTGTAGTTTTGTGTACCAATACCATGCATCTCTGCGTTCCTGCAATTCTCGATAATATATCTATTCCATTTCTTCATATTGCGGAGGCATGTGGACAAGAAATCTCAAAGAGAAAAATAAAAAAGGTGGCGCTTTTGGGAACAAAATTCACCATGGAAAAAGATTTTTACAAAACCTATATTTCAGAAAATTTTGGCATTGAAGTTATTATTCCAAACCATGAAGAACGTTTGGATATTCATCGAATTATTTACCATGAGTTGGTGCAGGGGCAGATAAAAAATGAATCGAGAGAAATCTACAAAAAGATTATTGGCAATCTGGAACAAAGAGGTGCTGAAGGAGTAATTTTAGGATGTACCGAAATTCCTCTACTTATTTCAGAATCGGATGTAAATATACCAACTTTTGATACCACAACCATTCATGCAGAAAAAGCAGTTGAATGGGCTTTAAACTAAAAACAATCATAACAAAGTAGTTGTAGCACACACGAGGATGATTAATTTCTTGTCCCGTGTCTTGATTCTTGATTCTAATTATAAATCGATAAAAAGGTATTCTCTTGTCTTGTTTCTTATATCTTGCATCTTGATTTTCTAATTTAAGAACCAATGAGAAACCTAATAATTTCGGCACTCCTTTTTATTTCAATAGCAACAAGTGCGCAAAACAGTAGCACTTCAAAAGAGAAAGAGTGGATTTCACTTTTTAATGGAACCGACTTAACAGGCTGGATAATTAAAATTGCCGATCAGGAAATCAACCACAATTTAAACGAAACCTTTGTTGTGGAAGACAGTATGATTCGAATCCGCTATAACAAGTACGATGAGTTTAACGAAGCTTTTGGACACATGTATTACGAGACACCTTACTCAGACTACGTACTCGCTTTCGATTACCGGTTTGTTGGCGAACAACTAAAGGGCGGCGCAAGCTGGAACGTACGAAACAGTGGAATAATGCTTCATTCTCAATCGGCCGAAAGCAACGAATATGGGCAGGACTTTCCGGTGTCGATAGAACTACAACTTTTGGGAGGCTTAAACAAAGGCGAACGAACCACTGCAAATGTTTGTACGCCGGGAACAGCAGTTGAAATGGATGGAAAAGTAAACTACAAACATTGTATTAATTCTACTTCAAAAACCTACCATGGCGACCAGTGGGTGCATTGCGAAGCGATTGTAAAAGGTGGTGAATCGATGACATTTATTGTGGAAGGCGACACGGTTTTAAATTTTCAGCATCCACAAATTGGAGGCGGTTTTATAAGCAATAATAATCCAGAACCAGACTGGGGGAAATTTGGAGTTGAACGCGATGCAAATGATTGGATATCAAAATCGGGCACTGTGCTTACATCTGGTTACATTTCCTTGCAAGCCGAAAGTCATCCAATTGATTTTAAAAATATTATGTTACTTGATTTGAGTGGTTGTAAAGAATAGGAAGCAAAATAAATTGAATTTGTTGTAAAAAAAATGAAGAGGAACAAAATGAGTACAAATATAAAATGAACTTACAATTTTAAGATTAGATTATACCTCACTCATTGTCAATCACTTGCCAACTTGAACGTATTGTTTAGAATCGCTAATTATTTGTTTTTCTGTTTCTAAATGAATGGAATTTAGCTTTACTAACTCATGGTCTTTATTTATCCATTTTATCAGTTTATTAGCACTAAAATAATATCTGTTTTCGATGAGATCCTTTTCATTCTTATTAAAATTATCTGACCATTTAGGACTTTTATAATCAATCTTTGTTTTGAAAACGAAAAATAAAGAATCATTTTTATAATAGTACTCAGAGATCAAGTCTTGTCTGTCACCAAAAAAAGTTACAATTGCTTTTCGTATTCCATTTTGATCATAAAATCTCGTCATGTTTACAATTGCTAATCGAAAAATCTCCTCGCTTTCAAATGGAAATGTAGCAGGATTTGTATCCTTTAGTAAGCCAACATCGTTATTTTGAACCTTTGTGTACGAATCAAGTGAGTTGTTAATTAAATCAAACTCATATCGTATCTGTTTAATCGAACTGTCATCTGAAAGTACAGTTAACAGAAGCAATATTGAGATTAGAATCAATTTCATATTATTATTTTGTAAGTAGCACTCTCAAACGCAATATAATACCTAATTCTTTACTTTCAAAGGCTGCTCAGGTCGAACTATTGATTGAGACAATCCAAACGCCTCAATTTTTTTCATCAAAAGCATTTCAGCATAAAACTGCCAATCGAAAGAAACGGTTTGATTAGCTAAATGCGAGTGATGATCCTGATCCAAAATAAAACCTTCCGGTTTAGTTAAAATTCGCGTTTTGCCATAAACCTTTTCGAACTCATTACGCAAAGCAATAAAATCATTGGGCAGTTGTTTAATGGTTTTAACCGCCTCTGTAATTTGTTGTTCGTTTTCAGCCTCATCCAATGCTTTTAATTTTAGTAGTGTGTTCGATGTAAAAAGAACCAATTTATTCACCTGCTCATACACATCCAGCGTATACACATTGCGCACAGCTTGTCCTTTCATCGCGGTAATTTTTGCAGCTATACTTTGGCACTCTTCCACGGCAATGGCAGCCTGCTCCAAACGTTTGGCATTTTGCTTACTCCATTCCCCTTTGTTATTCATATCCGGAAAATCAATCAAAGCCTGAAAAGCAGGATCTTCCATTTTTTGCAACTGATTGCGTCTATTTCCTTTCAACAAAGCATTTTTCCAAAAGGCAACAGGTGTTTCCAGCTGATCGATAAAAGCAAATTCCTCCCCTGCAAAAGCATTGGAAAACTCCCTCTGCCGGTAAGCAGATTTAATCTCCTCTTTTGTTCTTTTGTCGCCTGTCCAGGTGTATTCTGCAAAAGAAATTATTCCACGATTATACAGTTCAAAATGAGGAGAGTCATCGTCCCATAAAGTTAATAACAGTGCATCTAACCCGCTATTTATCGAGCTAGAGGCAAACAACTTAATATTATTCATATTACTCTCTTGCTGCGGCATCAGCACCCAGCGGGTTTGTCCGGCCGTTGCACCCATAACCTGCATACCATTTTTGCGAAACCAATCCATGGCTTTTCCATTTCCAATGGCTTCTGCAGAACTATAGTTCCAGCGCATATAAACACAATTTTTGGGAAACATATCTAAAGATTCCAACAATTTATGTTCGTTCTCTTCCCACACTTTATCCACCTCCTCTTCCGTCAATTTTGTGTCGAACATTGGGCGATACACTCCGGCTTGCTTTAAGGGCATATCATCCCAAAAAATAGGAATACGATTGTGCTCTTCGGCAAACTTGCACACTTTACCCAACCACAATAATTGTAGTTCGAGTGCCGATTTTCCACTGCCACGACCGGTAGTATGAACTTCGTCGCCACCCACGTGTAAATATTTACCATGAGGTGTAGCTGCCATAGCATCCAAATACAAATCGAACTGAACTTCATAGGTTTTCGGATCAAGCGGATTAAATTCCCAGTCGCGCTCCGGATTATCGCGCAACGCTTTGTACTCTTCGTGTTTCAAAATAAAGGAAACATGCCCCAAACCTTGTACCAGGGGGCTAATTTCAATATTGCGTTCCATGGCATAGTCACTCAACTTTTTCCATTCAGCAATGCTCAGTGCATCTTTCGAAGCGATTAGCGGTTGGCGTTCGTATTTAATTTTGTCTTCAAATTCAACAATAATAGCATTTACCTTGTAACTGGCGAGTTTGTCCATTAACTGGTAGTAATACTCCGTTTTTTCGAGGTGGTGTTTAATATCTAAATGAATAGCTCTGTACCCTAATGCAGGAAAATCTTTAATGCTACACAAAGGCAAATATGCATCTTGTTCTTTGGCATCTTGCAACAACTGCTCCAGCGACATAAATGCATATAAAAGTCCGGCTATATCTTTTGCCGAAATGTTTATTTGTTTGTCTGAAATTTGAAGGATATAACCTTCCGCTTTCAAATCCATTGCTTCATCGATATTGAAGACAACATCTGCTTTCGACTGTTTTTCCGAAGCCTGAATATCTTTTAATAAACTGCCAACTACAGGAAGTTCAATTCCTGAGGCTGCAAAATAGTGTTGAATATCGCCGTACGACAAACTACTTGCACCTTCAATTGTAAAC
>JABMPI010000043.1 GCA_013203755.1 Bacteroidota bacterium | reverse complement strand
GGGTAATCATTCCAAAAGGCAACGAAGCTGAAATAAAATAATCAAACCTTGAAGCGTGGGTGTCAATAAAAACATCCACCAAATCAACAGGATCAACCATCGTTTCGTTTCGTTGACCACAAAGATCGCCCGCCATGGTTAAAACCAATAGGAGGAATAAAATTGTTCTAATCATACTAAAAAAATTATTTATATTATGTCATTTTTATATCAAGTAGTACTAAGGGATCAGTTTAATATTTCTTAATTACCATTTGATTTTAAAAAACTTTGATTCGTATGGCTCTAACTTTGAAGAACCTTTCTGCACAATTTCGCCTAAAACGTTAACTTGCTTTATCGAAATGTTATTTCAACAATTTATCATATTTTTCATGGCTGTCAGGCAAACCAATGCCCCACTTTTACTACCATGCTTTATTTTGCCGGCCAGTTTGCGCTTAACGGTACCCGGTGACCTCTTCCATATTCGCGTCCTTTGGCGCCCCTACGTCCCCCGTTGGACTTATGTCCATTTCTTTTGTCCTTTATACTACCACTTTTCACACTTCTCAATGCCATTGTCACTGATAAATACCACATTGGTATTCTCCAAAAGTTCCAATTCCCTTAGTTTTCCCACCACCTGGACAACAGACCACTCAATTCTTCAATGAAGTCTCCGTAAATATCCGCTTTACCGTGGCTGGCAAACCTTTCGTTCGGTGTATGTGGGTGATGCACATTGCATGGGACGAAATATAGGAAGAATAGGGTCTCTTTGTTTGACTCTATAATAGGTAAAATAAAGCCGCCCTCTAAAGAAGCGGCTTTAAATCTAACCAAACTAAATCTAAGCGAAAAACCTAGTTTTTTATATTGTCAAATTTCTTATCAGCTTTAATGTATCCCAGCCCGGATTTTGCACCGAATTTATATTCCTTACAATGTCCTAGTTTGTGATTAAGTTCAGGCAACACATCTCCGACCTAAAACGGTAACCATTCTATAGGGCATTCTTGCATGTGTCGATATACTATTCTCTTTTTCATCCAGGATTACGTTTGGAATACTGCCTTCGAAATCAATAAAATTATGCTTATTCTATTCTTTACGATTACCTATCTCGCCAACCAGGATTTTGTTCTAAAACTACATCTTTATTTCTATCAATAACTTCTTGAGGAATCGGCCATAAATTAAAGTCAAAATTAAGGGTTTGACTAATATTCGGATTTGGCCAATAGGCATGTTCTCTCAATCTATCAACTGCAACTGTCCCCCCCATTCTTAACAGTGTATTCCACCTGGCTTCTTCATAAAATAGTTCACGTGCACGTTCATCTAAAATAAAATCGAGAGTTACATCCCCTGCCGAAACCAAATATTGGCACTGAGCTCTATTTCTTAATTTATTAATATCATCTGCGGCATTTTGATTATTGCCAACCCGCCAATAGGCTTCAGCCCGTAGCAGAATTGTTTCAGGCAAACGAATTGCATATTCGTCACGAAATAACCTACTGGTTGCATAACCGCTTCCTACATCCATATATTGATCTGCGAAATTCTTTGCCCAGTTAGGGTAGACCTGTCCTTTATTTTGAATCATATATTCGCTCACATTCCAAGACTCGCCATATTTTTCAAAATCTGGTTTATTATAAACATATGTACGTTTTATGTTATTTTCAGAATTACGTATGTCATTGCCAAGTTCTCCTTCCCAAATATCATTTATAACATATGCCGTTGGGCTGGTCCAAGCTACTGCTCGAGGATCCCCAAATTCGGTAAAAGAAAGAATCATTCCAGGAACATATTGTTTTTGGAAGCAATACCCCCTTGGATACCATAAAGCGGAGCCTCCGTCCTCTGCAACATGAGCATCAAAATCAATTTGATACGCCCAAATACATTCTGTATTTCCATCTTGATAATTGATATTTCCTTTTTGAAACAAATCCCAGAAAACATCCCCTGGCTCCTTATCTTTTCTTGTTCCAAACCTTTCTGTCATTAAGGAATACGGGCCGTCAATAACTGCACTTGCATATTCAATTGCTTTGTTAAACATTGCATCGCCGTTTTGTCCGTTATCTTCAAGTTCTATCCCTAGTGCAAGATATAATTCACTTAAGTAATGCTGAGCAGCACCTTTAACTATCTTTCCAGCTGCAGCAGTCCCGACTGGGAAATCATCCAAAGCAGATTCAAGATCATCAATGGCAAATTGATAGGTTTCTGTTCTGGTAGAACGCTCAAAATCATACTTGGGAGTAAAAATTACCTCGTCAACAATTGGCACACCGCCAAAAAGTTCACCCAGATTCCTGTAACCGTAGGCCCTGAAAAACTTTGCTTGAGCTATAGCAGATCTTTTTTCTTGTTCAGATGACCACTTAACTTTTTCATAATCTGCTGCATACAATGCTGTGTTTGCTCTTGAAACTAACACGAAAAATGTTGAATAAATACTATTGTAGCGACTAGAAAGTGGATTCAACTTACTATAGTCTGAAAAATGCTGTGAATTACGAGAAAGGGGAACATCCATCACATCTGTTCCATTGCCCGAAAGTATTCTTGTATCTGTACTTTCACTATTAGCTTTCAAACTCCTTAATTGTGTGTAACAAGTTATTAATAGCTGCTCTACCTGACTTGGAGATGAAATAGCATTATCAAGAGTGTAGAATGTTTTTGGTACTTCCGTAAGGAATTCTTCATCTGACTCGCAGCTAAATAAACATGCTGCTATAATCAGAATAATAATTGAGTATTTAAATAAGTTATTCATTGTTCAAAATCGTTAAAGTTTAAAAATTAATATCTAATCCTAATGAATATACAGTTGGTACCGGATACGTACCTGATAAAGCCCGACTACCTTGCTCAGGGTCTCCACCTACCCATCCGGTAAAGGTATATAGGTTTTGAATGGCCGCGTACAGTTTTAAAGACATAATATTCCATTTTTTCACCCATGGCTGGTTAAATCTGTATGAGAGGGTTACATCCTGTATTCTAACAAATGTCCGCGACTGTATGCCAACATAGCGATTATCGAAAGAGCTTGGTGAAGGATACGATTCATTTTTATTTTCTGGTGTCCAATATGGCGTATTTAATTCCGTTCGATCCTCATATTGAGACTTACTAAATGCACTCTTGTTACTTAGGGTATAATAATTATCTTTTCCACCCCCAAATATTCCTGATAATAAGACGTAAAGCTCAAAATCTTTAATATTTACAGTGTTTGCCAAGTTCAACCTAAAGTTCTCTTTGGTATAACCAAGAATTTTTCGATCATAAGTCGCATTTATTATACCATCCGGTCCACCATCCGGTCCACTGACATCCACAAATTTAACGTCTCCCGGCTTAGCCCCCGTATTATTTATATATTCTGTATCATCTTCTTGCACTATCCCATCAGACTCATAACCATAGATAGCCCCAAGAGACTTGCCGATGAAGAGACTGTTGCCAATATCATCATCTTCAATTCCATCATTATCAAAATCATCTCCATATAATTTCTCTAAAACATTCCTGTTTTGCCAAAATATCAGTGATGATTTCCAGGTTAGATTATTATTTTTGATATTTACTGTAGTTAGTTCAATTTCAATTCCACGGTTGTTAACTTGACCCAAACTAGACCTTATGGATGAGAATCCCGACATAATAGGGATATTTCTTACAAATAGCTGGTCTGTTGTTTCAGAGAAATAAAAATCTGCATTTAAGAAAACTCTTGAATTCAATAAGGCAGTTTCAATTCCCCCATTTAAAGACGTTGTAGTTTCCCAACCCAGAGCAGGGTTTCCAAGCGATGATACAGCCATCCCATAGAGTACTTTTGAGGGATCATTGCCAAATTCATATCGTATACCACCATCTTTCCCACTATTCACTTGAGTTAATGTATTATATGCATTTATTCCCTGGTTTCCATTTTTACCGTACGATAGTTTTAATTTAAGGTAATCTATGTTCTTGCTGGATTTTAAGAATTTCTCCTTAGAAGCAGTCCAGGCAATTCCTGCAGAAGGAAAATTTCCCCACTTTTTGTCCGAACCAAATACAGATGAACCATCTCTTCGCAAAGAAGCTGTTAAATGATATTTATCTTTGTACGAATAACCCACTCGGGATAAATAACCGATATTACTCTCTTCAACAATATTTATATCATATCGTTGCACCTCAGCCTTATGTAAGCCATTAACACCAAGCAAGGTATTCCCATTTGCTGCAAAATTACTCCCGTCAATTCTTATATTCTTATTTTTCGAATAATCCCGAGTAGCCACTAATGTAATGTCCAGATAATGTGAATCAAATTGCTTTTTATAGTTGATAATATTATCAATTACATAGTTATAATTGTTACCCCTTACCATATATCCATTTGCAGAGGGAAGCCTCCCTAAAAGTTGTTCTTCCGTATATCTTAAATCTTGATCTCCCTCAGAAGCTGACCTTTCAGAAACATAGTAGCTTTCGTTGTAAAATCTTTCGAGGTTTTGAAGCCTGCTGCCTCGTGCATAATTTAGGGTGTATCTTAATCCTTTAACGAAAGGAACATCAATTTGAATTTTGCCGTTAAAACGATAATAATTTAAGAGGTTAACATCCTCCACCCTTGTTTTATCTGTATTCCATAAACCATTTACAATAGACTCATCTCTTGGATATTTTTCAAGGATTTTATTTTCCTCATCGAAATAGAGTTGCCCGTAAGGAGGAGTCTGTAAAATGGCACCTAAACTTGCACCTAAACCTGAAGCATCACGAAAACTGTAGCTTCCATCAACTGTAACCTTCAGCCAGTCGGTAATATCGGATGATAATTTGGCTTTCAATGAAGCTTGTTCAAAATCATCACCAATCATAACTCCTTCTTGTTTTATATAACCTGATGATAAATAATAATTCATTTTATTATTCCCTCCAGAAACGGAAAGGTTATGATTTTGATTCAATCCAACTCGTGACGCAAGACTAAGCCAATCGGTTGATTTACCAGCTTGAATATTTGCTCTTTCGTAATTCTTAATATGCGGAATACTTAAAGGAGCCATCCCAAACCGATCCTCCATCCTTTGAAGATACTGTTCAGGACTTTCCAGATCTGGTTTTTGCTGCCATACATTAATCGATGTTGACGTATTTAACCGGATAACTGGTTTAGCCGTCTTTCCTTTTTTTGTTGTAATAATAATTACACCATTTGCTGCTCGCGAACCATACACTGATGTAGATGATGCATCTTTTAATATGTCGTACGATGCAATATCATTAGGATTGATGTCACCTATGCTTCCCAAATATACAGTACCATCCAAAACTATTAATGGATTGTTTGAACCTGATATGGAATTCTGTCCCCTGATTAAAAGGCTTGGATTTCCGCCAGCTGTATTTACAGTTCCAATATTTAATCCTGTAGTCACACCCTTCAATGCAGATAATGCATTGAAATTAGGAGTGATAGCTAATGGAGAATCCTCCATTTTTACTGTTTTAACAGATCCGCTTATATCGATTCTTCTAGCTGTTCCATAACCAATTGCCACAACCTCTTCAATACCAATCGCATCAACTGCCATTGTTATATTAATCGATGTTTGATCACTGATTGCAATTTCCTGAGTTAACATCCCCACAAACGAGAATACCAGTGTGGCGTTATCAGGAATATTAGAAATATTATAATTTCCATCCATGTTTGTAACTGTACCAACGGTCGTCCCTTTTATTACTACCGTAACCCCTGGGAGTGGTAATCCGCCTTCATCGGTTATGGTGCCAATAATTGATTTTTGCTGAACACTTAATGAGTTGGTTTTGATTGATTGATTCCCCGAAAGCACAATTTGCCGGTCAACAATATTATAACTTACCTGGGTGTCTTTGAACAACAAATCAAGCGCCTCGTCAATTTTTTTGTTCTTAAACTTTACATCTACTTTCCGTTCAACATCAATTAGTTTACTGTTGTACAGAAAATAAAATTCCGACACATCCTCGATTTCGGATAATACCTGTTTCACCGTGGTGTTATTCAAGGTAAGGTTTAGTTTCGTCGCCTGAGCATAACTATCGACAGCTAAACTCTGGATAGTTGCAAGTAGCAAGACATAGAATGTTAATCTCATACTAAGAAATGTTTTTGTGGCCCAAAGCTTTTTAAGCGTAAGCCAGTTGTCACAACAATTTTTTTTCATAAATTTGTTTTGCTTTAGAATTAATACTATTTATTAGTTAATCCTTTTTCTTTCGGCCAAGAAAGGAAAAGGTAAAAAGACTTAAGGGGGGCAGGTCAATGCCTCCCTTTTTGGTTTATTTATTTCATCTCATTATAATTGTTCATTTTTATTGTATTTATCTCATTAAAACTTTTATTTACTCGGAATTCGATAGAATTCGCAATCTCATTTCGATGGAACTCCTATGGTCTTGGTTTTTTCTTTGTCGTAAACTAATTATGGTCGTTTCTGTTTAATCTCAATTTCCATTTTGCTAAAAGTTTTATCAGGTTTACGTTCTCTGGGTTTAATTGTATAATTGATGGGAGCCGACATTTTTAGTAAATCCAAAATTTGAACTAATGATTCGTCCTGGAATGTTGCTGTATAAACGTAATCGTCCAGTGCCTTGCCTGTTAAACGGATGTCAACATTAAACCAGCGGTTTAAACGGCGTACTACTTCCGGCATCGAATCGTCGCGGAACATTAGAATTCCCTCTTTCCACGATATGTATTTGTCTACATCTACCTTATCGAAATATACTTTGCCCTCTTCTTCATAAAACGTAGCTTTTTCGCCAGGAACCATAGCTCCAAGAATGTTCCTGATTTTAGAATATTCTCCCTGAAAAAGATTAACTTTCCCTGAAGCCAATACGATTTCGGTTAAATTTTCATCGGGGTAATTAGATGCTTTAAACTCTGTACCGGTTACTTCTACCTTTATTTTACCAGTGTTTACAATAAATGGGTGTTCTTTATTTTCGGCCACTTCAAAATAAGCTTCACCACTTAATTTTACGTCGCGGGTATGTTTATTAAAAACAACCGGATAACTTAAAGTAGTTTTTGAGTTGAGATAAACTTTTGTGCTATCGGGTAAAATAATTTCTGAACGTTGTCCTGCCGGCGTTTTTATGGTATGCCATACCGTTTCGGCCATTTGTTGCGTTGGCGTTTTTGTGGCAAAATAAAGGGTTGCAAAAAGTAGGGGAAGTAGTAGAACTGCAGCAGCTTTTTGAAAGAGAGTATATAGTTTAAATGATTTACTTTTTTCTATACGGAGATTTACATTTTCCAGTGCTTTTTCGGCATTGTATTTTTTCATTCTCCTGAGGTGTTCAATCCCTTCCCAGGCTTTAAGGGAATCGGCAAAAAGCTGCCGATTCTCCTCAGAAACTTCCTTCCATGCTTCTACCTTTTCTCTATCGGTCTTGTTTAAAGACTTTTTAAAGTAGGAAGGTAATAACTCCTCTATGTTTTGATTCTTCATTTAAAATATCTTGATAAGCACAATATTTATTCGCTTTTATATTAATAAGACGATTAACACTTAACAAACACATATAAGAGACTGTTTAAAATTTATTAATTTATTCTATTATTCGTCTTTTTCACCACTTCTACGTTGAAATTTCCTTAAATAGCCGGTGCTATTCTCGTCAATTCCGCCTTGAATTGGTGCAAAATACTTCATAATATCTCTAAAAAATAAAACTTAAACAGTCTCTAAGTATTTGAGATTTTTTTTAGGGTTAAGTTAAAAACTTGAGGGCAATCTACAATTTAGATCATCTTAAAAAACAGGTAGATTGATTAAAATGAATGAGTCCTTTGTGCCCAAAAATATAAGAATGAACATCTTGTTTGCGCCAAAGGTGCAAGGTCAGTGAGCATAGTCCATAGGGCTATGTTCAAAATTGCAGCAGCAATTCGAGCGCCAAAGGTGCGAAGTCAAAACCAGTTATACCCAATGAGATATAAAATGCCGCATTGGATGATGAAGTATTTTTAATTTATGCAAGGCAAAAAATTGAAGTATAGCCATAGCTACATTGAAATTTTTTAACGAAGTAGAAATTGAAAAGACGAATTTTATATGCGGCATTTTATGTGTCTTTTGGTATTAATCCCAAACAAATCGTTCATCGTAATCAACATTGTATTCTTTCAGAAATGACCGGTACTCATCCTGAAAAGTTACTTTTTTATGATGGAATGCTTGATTTTTGATGTACTCTTTAACAATTTCAACATCTTTAAGATTTACGGAAAAGCTCCCATATCCATGTTGCCAATAAAATTTATGAAAATCACACCCTTTGGTTTTAATCCACTTTGAAGAATGTGCTTTTAGTTTTTCAATTAACGTCATCAGAGCTATTTTTCGAGACAAATTCACAAGCAGATGAACATGGTCCTTAGTTCCGCCAACAATTATCGATTGTGATTCCAATTTATTACAGGTTCCACCCAGGTAATTGAATAATTCTTCTTTGATAGAATTTGCGATTAAAGGGAAACGATTCCTGGTGCTAAAGGTAATATGGACGTAATTTTTCACTAATGATTGAGGCATAATATTTTATTTTTGATTCCAAAATAACTAAAATTATTGACATCGCACCTTTGGCGCTTTAGAATATTGTGTGATTTTTATTCCATGCCCTAAATGCATTGCAAAAGCAATTCATTTATGACATGGCTGAATGACCTCGCCCCTTTGGGGCTAAAACTTTAAATAAATTATCACCATATAAGAAAGAATTAATCCACCAAAAATTCCATTTGAACCACCCTTCCAACTTTTTAACTGAGCTCTGACTATCCCCATGACAGAACATGTTGTATTTGCCAGCAGGCAGGCTGGTTTTACTAACTTTATTTCAGAAATAAAGAAAGCAAGAATAGAGGGAGGTAGGGACTTAAATCTTTCCGCAGGAATTTTAAAGCATTACTTATTTGCAGTTCAACGGTTCGTTTCGAAATTCCTAGCTGTTCAGAAATATCCTGATTTTTGAGTCCTTCGAAACGGCTAAGTTTGAAAATTTCGCGGCAGCGGGGAGGAAGTTTATCCAGACTTTTTTCGATTAATGTTTCCAGTTCTGATTCTGCAAACCAAAAAGTAGAAAGATTTTCAGCGGAAGTTTGTAAATGGATATTGGAACCTACATGTTGTGTCTTCTTTTTCTCCTTTTTTAAATAATCCAGAGAACGATTTTTAACAGAAGTAAAAAGGTAGTTTTTCAGCGAAGAGGAAATTTGTAGTTGCGCATGTTTTATCCACAGGGTAAAAAACAAATCCTGAACAATATCCTCCGAAGCATTTGAATCGTCTACAATCTTCTCTGCATAAGCACACAATCCCGAATAGTAATATTGGAATACAAAATCGAATACAACTTTGTTCTTTGTTTTAAGACCTTGTATAAGAAATTTTTCTTCCACGTGAATTTATGCAAGTTTTATAAGTACGGTTTGTTAATGGAGCTCAATACTACATAAAAATAAACGAAGAAAAAAGCCCGCACAAATTGTACGGGCACAAAAAAACAATGTTCAAGCATGATGGTTTTTGGGATTGTTCAAGTCCCAACCATCTAAAAAATATTATAATTCAATGGAGACTCCATTGTAGAAATCAAGTATTTTAGTTCGGAAAATATAGTCGTATTTCGCCTGCAATAAATTAGATTGTGCAATAGTTAAGTTATTCTTACTTAAATTATAATCTACCGTATTTAACATGCCCACATTAAATTTTTCCTCGGTATAACGAAATGCTTCTTTCATTGAATTTACCGCCTTTTCGGTTGAGGTATACCGATTAAACGATGCCAACGCATTTGTATAAGCTTGCTCAATATCTTTGCGCAATACATTGCTTGCAGTTTGCAACCGGTATTTGTAATCGGAGATTTGTAGTGTGGCATTTGAAATGCCATTTTTAACCTGATTACGATTAAAAATTGGGATGTTTAAAGTTACTCCAATTCCTGAACGTGTATTATTTTTAATCTGGTTTCCAAAAGTAATTTTTTCGCCATTAAAATCTGAATACTTATTATTATAGAGGTTATAATAGTTGGCTCCCAAACTTAAACTTGGGTAACGATATCCTTTGGCAATATCCAATCCGCGGATAGCACTCTGAACCCGCAATTGCGCTGCCTTTATTTCGGGGCGAACACTTACCGCAGTATTAAATACATCTATAGAATTTAGCATCGATGAGTTTGCTTTTACCTCCGGCAAACTTGGTTTTTCGATTTTAAAACTTTCGGCAATGGGCAGTTCCAAAAATTGGAATAGAGTTAAATAAGCTAACTGAACCCTATTTTGGTCGTTCACTAATTGTAACTCTTCGCGAGCTATCTGTGCTTCAATTTCGAGCAGTGCACCTCGCGCCAAACTACCTGCATCAACCAACTGTTGCGTGCGATTTATTTGTTGTTTTGTCACTTCAATTTGACCTTGTGTTACCAATTCCAGTTCCTCTGCAAAAAGAATTTCAAGATACCCGGCAGCAATTGCCAGCATTATATCATCTTTTGCCTTTTGAAGGTCTTGAATGGTAACCATCAAATCGAGTTCCCGTTGCTTAATTGTATTTTGCAAAATACTTCCGTTGTAAAGCGTTACATTGGTTGCCAAACTCCCGTTAATCGAACCTGAATTCACATTCTGGTACGTATTATCGTAGGTAAGGGAGCGACCAAAACTATAGTTATTACCAAGCGTTGCATTCAAATTCGGTAACCTGTCAGACTTTGCCTGTTTAATCTGATTCTCGCCATATTGAGTGCTTAATGCCTGCTGTTTTATTTGAATATTATTTTCCAGGGCATAATCAATACATTTTTGCAGCGACCATGTATTTTGTGCATTTCCCGAACTCAAAGTGCTGACCAATAGTACTCCTAAAAATAGGGCTAAAATATTTTTCATTTTTTTTGTTTTTTTTATCACGCTAATTTACATAAACCAACTGAACTACCTATAAACCGTTCAAAAATTTTATCCTTTACCAGCTTCGTCCTCTTTTAATTTTTTAGGGTCAATAACTTCACCTTTTACTTTATCTTCTATTTTCAAGCCTTCTGTAATTTCAATATTTATTCCGTCGGACAAACCGGTTTTTACAAATCGTTTTTCAAACTGTTGTTCTTCGCCCAGCTCTATTTCCACAAACGATGAGTCGTTTTCGAACTTCAACAAACCTTCAGGAATAACCATAACACTATCTTTTCTTTCTAATACAATGTTGGCATTTGCACTGTAACCGGCACGGATAAACTGTCCTTCCAACAGCTGAACATCAGCCTTAATTTCAAACTGAATAGCTCCGTTTTCTTCTACGCCTTTTGGTGAAATATATGCAAGTTTAGCTGCAAATTTCTCTTTTTCTATGGCTCCAATTTCCAATTCAATGGGCATTCCTTCTTTAATTTTACCCACCTCGGTTTCATCCACATTTCCTTCAAAAATCATGTCTTGCATATCGGCAACCGACGCAATGGTTGTTCCATCGTTAAAGGTGTTTGCCTGAATAACTGAATTCCCAACTTCAACGGGAACATCCAACACCATTCCATCGATGGTTGAACGAACCAGGGTATTAGTAGCACTTTTGGCCTTTTTTGTTACACCATTTTTAATTAATTCCAGATTATTTTCTGCGGCAGCTAACTCTTCTTTAGATGAATCGTAACCCAATTTTGCCTTTTTAAATTCTTCGTATGAAACTACGCTTTTGTCAAACAATTTTTGCTGACGCTCGTAATCAATCTTTGCATCTTCGTTATTAATTTTTGCTCTGTTCATTCGGGTTTCAGCAGAATTCAGCGTAACCATGTCGGGGATAATTTTTATACGTGCAACTACTTGCCCTTTTACAACGTGGTCGCCAGCCTCTAAATACAACTCGTCAATAATACCCGAAACCTGGGGTTTAATTTCAATCTCGAAACGTGGAACAACCGAACCCGTTGCCACAGTTTTCATAATCACATTGCTAACAAATGGATTTTTCGTTTCAAAAACATCTGTTTTCTTTTTCGATTTGTTGTAAAGGAAAAACATGGTTCCTCCAAATACTCCTATCAACACAACAATTCCTAAAATTCTTAATACTTTCTTCATGACTTTTTGTTTTTTGTTTTTTTTTCAGCTTGTAGCTAATAGCTTCAAGCTTATCGCTTTTTGTTATTTTCAATAAATCCTTTATCAATAATCCTTTTTAGATTCCTTCATCGCGAATGGCATCAATAGGTTTTATACTTACTGCGCGCTTTGCTGGTATTAATCCTGCTAAAATTCCAGAAATCACAAGAACTGAAAGTGCTGCGACTGCCATTTTGAAACTAACCTCCGGGTTTCTGAAAAATATCTCACCTTCGGGACCCGACTCCAAAGCCATATTTAACAGCTCTAACAAACCAACGCCCAACGCTAAACCAACGTAACCTGCCATAACTGTAAGGAAAACACTTTCAGCAACAATGTGTGTAATTACGTTTCCGGGGGTTGCACCAATGGCACGCTGAATTCCAATTTCCTGAGTTCGTTCCTTAATAATTACCAGCATAATATTACTTACGCCAATTACACCGGCCAGCAAAGTTCCAATTCCAACAATCCATGTTAAAATTTGAATTCCCCTAAACAGTCCCATGTATTTCACAAATTCCACTTCAATATTAAATGAGCCGATTGCCTGTAAGTCGTCAGGCGCAATGTGGTGGCGTTCTTTAAGCAACTCTTTTAATCTGCTTTCAATTTTACTAACTGGTACTCCGGGAACAGAGGTTACAGAAAAAAAGTGAACAACATCGCCATGATTATATGTTCTTTGCATGGTTGAAAAAGGAATCATTATGGTTTCTTCTTTTCTTCCACCACCAATATTTACACGGGTTTCGGGATGAACAACTCCAACCACCTGATAATAAACGCCGCTAATTTTTAAGTACTCGCCAATGGGGTCTTCATCTTCTTCAAATAACACTTCTACAACCCGTTCAGCAATTATACAAACTTTGCGGTTTTGCAGAATATCAATTTCATTTATCAATCTTCCTTTAATTGGTATCCACGGGTCTATTTTATAAAAATCGGGATAGTCACCGTAAACGTTAAAAGAACCGGTTTTCTTGCCTCGGATTGTATTGTCTCCGTCGCGTGTATTCGCACCAAACAAACGTGGCGACAAATATTCCACATCGCTTATGTTTGCCCGAATATATTCAATGTCGGTATTTTTATAGTTCCACCTTCTTCCCCGCTGAAATCCTTCGTAAGGTTTACTTGTGGGTGCAGTCCAAAAAAATGCAGAGTTAGATGC
>JABMPI010000481.1 GCA_013203755.1 Bacteroidota bacterium | reverse complement strand
TTTCGCCCTGCTTTTTTTTCCATGAGCCTAAGCGGTGAAAAATAAGAAAAAAGCCTGTATTAAATTTTCTGTTAAGTAATGGCTACTTAAAAAAAAAACGATTACTATTTCAAGGTTTGTTCTGACATATTTTCGATAGTTGATTATTAAAAGCCCTATTGTGTTTCCCCTTCTAATTTTATCAGCAAAAATACAGGAGAACCATGGACAATAAACAAGGTCAGGTCTTTTAGATTTGGGAAACAATCTTCCTTTTTTATCGGGAAAATAAAAAAGCGTATTCTTTCCCAAAACCTTGTTTGAAGTCCCTGTTTTCCTGTGACATGGTAAGCAATAAAATTATTGTTAAATCATTTAAAGCGTACTGTTATGAAAATTGATTATTTCCATGTTTCCGAAATTAAAGTGTCGTACTCCGACAAAGTTAAAGCTTCAGAAAGGGCAAAGATATGTGCATCAAAAGATGCGGTTAATATTCTGGATACGGTGTTTGAAGATTGCATCCAGCATCATGAAGAGTTTTATGTAATGCTACTTAACCGTTCCAATAGGGTTCTTGGAATTTCATGTATCTCAAAAGGAGGAATTTCAGGTACTGTTGTTGATGTGAAAATAATTCTTCAAACTGCTTTAAAGGCACATGCTACGGGACTAATAATTTCGCATTATGCAGAGTAATTATTTATGCAAAGTAATTTAACTAATAGTTTCTTTTTGAATCAATTAAAGCAAGTTTGCTTTGCATAATATTATTCCAGAATTGAGGCAAAATAACTTTTCAGCAATAGACTAATCAGTTTTTCATACATGACTTCCAATTAATTTCCAGAAATTAAATATCTATTTCTGGATTTATTCACATTTTAAATTAATTGGTATTATGAACAAACAAATCAAGGATTTTAATGAGTTGATTTCTAATGCTTCTGATTATCTTGAATCTCAACTTCATTATTCTTTAAAAGCAGCAGACAATTACAGGAGATGTTGGAAGCGAGTTAGAAACTTTATGTCCTCAAAGGGGATTAAATGTTATAATCACGATGTAGGAAAACAAATCCTTCTTCATAAGTTCAAAGATCGTAGAAAAGAGGAACTTTCAACTCATGAAAAACTTTTTTTTAATAGTGTTAAGATGCTAACGGATTTTCAGGAAACAGGACAAATCAAGGTGCCTTCCCTTCCTCGAAAAGAACGGATTATTTTTAATGGATCGATAGGTGAGATAATTACGGACTTTCTAAATAAGAAAATAGAAAAAAGATTGTCGAAATGCAGTTTTCACAGCTATCATCGCAACCTTTCTAAATTCCTGAACTATTGCAACCAAAGAGGTATCAATTCTATTAAGGATATAGATTTGACTATTATTCTTCACTTTATAAACGAACTATCTCACAGAAAAGAAACCAATACAACTGTAATAATATCTGTAATTACAACACTTCGTGGTTTTATGAAATTTGCATTTGAGCAAAAAAAAATAGCTGTCGACTATTCCAATAAGATTCCCAGGTATAAGTCTGTTATCCAACCGAAACTGCCATCAATTTATTCAGAAGAAGAGATAGAAAAGCTTATCAAATCAGTAGATCGCAGTAATCCAAGGGGAAAACGAAATTATGTTATTATCCTACTTGCAGCGAGGCTAGGTCTCAGGGCTTCGGATATTTGTAATTTAAAGTTTGACAATCTGTTTTGGAATACCAGTACTATTAAAATTGAACAATTTAAAACAGGGAAAGAATTAGAACTTCCCATGTTGCCTGATATTGGTAATGCGATTATTGATTATTTGAGATATGGAAGAATAACATCTGAGGAACCTTATGTGTTATTAACGGCACGGCCACCCTGCAGAGGTTTTACAACCAGCAATGTAGTTACTCATGTTGTCCAAAGGGCATTTAAGAAAGCAGGAATTGACATCAAGGGTAAAAGATTTGGACCACATTCCCTTCGGCATAGCCTAGGATTTAGGTTATTGGAGAAAAGTACTGTATTGCCAGTAATATCGGAAGTGCTTGGACATGAAAACACGGAATCCACCAAATACTATCTCAGGATTGATCTCAAATCAATGAAACAATGTATGCTTGATGTTCCCCCTGTACTAAATGATTTTTACATCCAGAAAGGAGGGGCTTTTTATTATGGATAAAAATTATAACAGTGTATACGGTTCGTATATAAAGCAATTTATTGAGATGAAAAGGGCACTTGGCTTTAAATATTCGACAGACGCTATCATCTTGTGCCAGATTGATCGCTTTGCGGAACAGAGTGAGGAAACATCTATAGGTATTACCAAAAAATTTGCAACAAGCTGGGGCAAAAAGAGATTACATGAATCCGATATTTATCGCTATGGCAGAATAAGAATCCTTGCACATTTTTCTTCCTACCTGCTTGATTTGGGAATCCAGTCTTATATTCCAAAACTGCCACCTTACCATAAAAGTACTTTTATTCCGTACATTTTTTCACGTAATGAGATTGATGCAATCTTTAAAGCATGTGATGAATTAAGGTTAGAAATTGTAAATCTTAATGCTAACATATTTTGTATGCCAACACTACTTCGACTCCTTTATGCAACGGGTATACGCATAAGTGAAGCTTTAGCTTTAAAAGATGAAGACGTTAATCTAAATGATTTTTTTTTACGCATAAAGGATTGTAAAAACGGAAAAGAACGGATAATCCCCATTTCAAGTTCCTTGGCATCTGTTTGTAAAAAATATGTAAGATATCGGAATCAGCTTCCCCTGGGAAAAATAAAATCAGGATACTTCTTTGTCAAACTTAATGGAAATAAATGTGGAGCAAGCACCAGAGATTGGTTTAAAAAATGTCTGGAAAAAGCCAATGTAACTTGTATCAGTCATAATCAAAGACCCCGTATTCATGACCTGAGGCATACATTTGCTGTTACATCACTTGCAAATATGGCTGACGCAGGAATTGATCTTTATGTCTCTTTGCCAATACTCTCCACCTACTTAGGACATCAATCTTTGGAGGCAACTAACCATTATGTCCGGTTAACTACAAGTATGTATCCTGATTTAATTAAAGATGTCGATATGTTATGTTTAGATGTATTCCCTAAAATCAAAAGCTATGAAACCTACTGATTTTTCAAAGTATATATCCGATTTTCTTGCAAGATACCTGGTAGATGAAAAAGGGGCAAGTTTCAATACAATTATCGCTTACCGAGATACTTTTGTTTTGCTTCTAAATTTTATCCAGAATATGAAGCAAATAAAAATTGAAAAACTAACAATAGAGAAAATCACGAAAAATACAATTATTGAGTTTCTTGACTGGATACAAAAGGAGAGAAAATGCAGTAACTCTACACGGAATGCCCGTTTGGCAGCAATTCATTCTTTCTATAAGTACTTACAATATGAAAGGCTAGATTATTTACATGAATGCCAAAAAATTCTTTCAGTAAAATTTAAGAGAACCAAAAAGGAAGGTATAAAATATCTGACAATCGAGGGAATAAAACTGCTCTTGCGCCAACCCGACACATCGAGTTTGAAAGGGAGGCGCAACCTTGCACTTCTTTCCCTTATGTATGATTCAGGAGCAAGGGTACAGGAGATAATTGATCTGACTCCTTCGATGTTACGCCTTAATGAACCCGCTACAATTAAGATTATTGGCAAAGGCAATAAGGCACGGCTGGTTCCGATGTTGAATGCACAAACTGAGCTCCTTAAAAACTATATCAAAGAGAATAGATTAAACGAACCATATGCAAATATGTATCCTCTTTTCTTTAATAGCAGAAAGGAAAAACTTACCCGTGCCGGAGTAAATTATATTGTTCAAAAATATGCTGAAATGGCGATAAAAGAGAATGAGCTGCTCATTCCCGAAAGAATCAGTTGCCACTCATTCAGACATTCAAAAGCTATGCATTTACTTCAAGCAGGAGTAAATTTGGTATACATCCGGGATATATTAGGTCATGTATCCATTAAAACGACAGAGATTTATGCCAGGGCGGATTCCAAACAAAAACGAGACGCTTTAGAAAAAGCATATGTCAATGTTAATCCAAACGAAGAACCGATTTGGACAAAAGACGCAAATTTGATTACTTGGTTAAAAAGATTTTAATATTATTATGCAAAGTAATCGACTAGTAGACTACTGATTCACTTATAGATATCAAGTATTACTTTGCATAATTTTTTTCTTCGCATAATGCGCCAGAATAACTGAACTGGAATTAGCTTTTAAAGCTGCAGAGAAAATAGACCGTACATCTACTACAGTTCCAGAGATTCCACCCTCTGAAATCAACAGGATTCCAAGTACCTTATTTCCACGGCTTAAGTACATAGTGTAAAAGCACTCTTTAAGTTCCAAAGGCTGTCTCCACAGACTCCGAAAAGCATCCGCCGCATCTTTACTACAAGTTATTTTTACACGTTCAGAGGCTTTTATATTTGTGCTATATTTAACCTCGATTTCCGCTATTTTAAGCGACTTTAATTGACTATTTAACATAAGGTTGGATTTAGGACAAAAGACTCAGTAGGAGCTTATATGCGCCAGATTAGACAATAGAATTCAAGCTTTCACTTGTATCAATCGGCGGAGGTTTGGTAAAATGTCGTATTGATAAAAAAAGCCATCCCGAAATTGGAACAGCTTATCATTGATAGCACTTCAACCTATAGACCAGACAAAGCGTTAAACAAGGCTTCATTGGAAGTACGCTCATATTTCATCAGTGTTTGGATGCTGGTATGACCAGTTAGTTTCATGACAACGGTAGGGGGAACACCTTTCTCAAGCAGTAGACTAACACAAGTCCGTCTGGCTGTGTGGGAAGAAATCAAATCACACTTTGGTTTACGAATTTGGATTGTAGTGTTTCCTCTATAACGTTTCAAAAGGACTATTTCAGTAATGCTAGCTATACGGCAAATGTTCGAAATCTCACGGTTGAAGTATTGCTGAGAAAACTTAGGGAGAACGAAATTGTATTTCACACCAATATCCCAGGCATTCTTACTCCAACCAACAAAAGGAACATGCATATCTTTGCCAGTTTTAACAGATTGAAACTTCCAAACATCCCCTTGAATCTGCTCAGGGCAAAGCTGCTGCATATCGGAATACCGTTGCCCGGTATATACCTGGAATAGAAAGCAGTCACGAATAGGAATTTGGTGAGGTTCAACATTAGCAAGTGCGATTTGTAGTAGTTCATGATCACTGAGTGTTACAATGTTATGTTTAGTCTTAACTGTTTGGCGAACCTCCAAAGCTTTCTCATCGATGGGGTAGTTGTTTTTAATAAGCCATCTGAATATGCATTTAAGGCCAGCCAGTTTTATATACACAGTATCATTACGGTTTTGACGAACATTAAGCATGTATAATCTAAATTCTTCCATCAGAGGATAGGAAACATCAGCAAGCTTGATTTTCTTTTTCCTATGTTTTTCAAATTCCAATAAGATTGATTTGAGTACATTGTATTTATGGACAGTACCTATTTTGTAATCCGCAGATTTGGCAGCAAGGAAACAATCAAAAAGGCTAACCAGCCCCACACGCAAATATTTATGGTTTTGGATTTCTTTGGAAGTAACCGTAGAGCCTGTTTTGAGATAGTTATAAAGTAGGTCTTTAAGTTCGGTCCAATTAATACCTAGTAATTGAAGCTCTCTTACGTGCTTTAGAACGTCTAGTTTAAACTGTTGTAAAAGGAGGTTAAGCTCATCAGCTCCATTCATACTTTCATCAACCCGTTGATTCTTGGAATCCCAGAAATCAGGATGTAATAAATGTTCGGTGGTGAATTTCAATTGTTGGTTACGACTATAAGTGCAAACCAATCTTAATTTACTTTCCGCATAGGGTTTTGTAAGATAATATTTAACAACCATTTGTAATAAAATTGTGGAAGTGTCATCATCAGGACACCATATTACAGAAAGAAAAGTGGAAACATAATGGAAACAATTAGCTTATTTTACTCGATTTTATGAAAAACAGCAAAATGAGTCGAGTTGCTAAGTGTCACATATAAAGTCTTTTAGATGGCTTTGTGATACTGGGAGAAAGGGCTCAGGAAGTCCCGCCCCGGGTACCATTTTTTGCGAGAATAGCTCAGTTGGTAGAGCACGACCTTGTCAAGGTCGGGGT